>DASYPD010000139.1:0-15537 GCA_036007005.1 Gemmatimonadales bacterium | reverse complement strand
AGGTCCACGTAGATATTCGGTACCTCGCGGATCGCGTGCAGCGAGTGCAGCCAGTCGCCACCGCCAGAGATGTGGGCCAGGATGAACGCCACCTCCGGATGGCGCCGCGCCAGGACCGCCAGCTCCCCGGCATCCGAGGCTTCCTGGCCCGGCCAATCGCGCCGACGATGCTGCCAGATGTGCTGCAGTATCGGAACGCGCTGCTGCCGCGCGGCCTCGCAGATGGGATCGAGCAAAGGATCATCGGCGCGGCGGCTGGCCGCGAGCTTGATCCCGAGCATGCCGGCCGACAGGCAGCGCTCGATCTCCGCGAGTGCATGGACAGGGAAGTTCGGGTTGACGCAGACGTAGCCGCGGATTTTTCCCGGGTGCGCGCGGGCGAGCTCGAGCAGGGCGTTGTTCCCGGCGGTAGCGTCTGCCGGGGAAGGGAAGTAGGTGGGGGAAGTCCTGCCCCAGCTTCCCAGGATCGAGGCGAGGTGACAGGTGATGCCGATCCGCTCTCCCGCGCGCAACCGGCTCGCGTTCCGCTCGGCCCAGTCCGCCCGCGGGCTGGCGGGATGATAGAAGTGCGCGTGCACATCGATCAGCATGTTCAGCTATCAGCTATCAGCTATCAGCTATCAGCTATCAGCATCAGAACTTCCTCCAGGATTCCCAGCGCGCGATCCACCTCGGCCTCCGAATGGGCGAGCGAGACAAAGTTGTAGGCGGTCCGCTTGAAGAGCAGACCGCGCCGCGCGCATTCCTGCGCGACCCGCTGAGAAATCTCCTCGCTGGCAAACCGGAGATAGCACATTTCCGGGATTCCCGCCGCAGCCTGGATCTGCGCGGGAAAGCTTTGCGCCAGCCGTTCCAGGCCGGTGTAGAGCCGCGCGCCAAGCGCCGCCAGCCGCAGGGGCAGATTCTGCTCGCGGATAACCCGCAGCGTCGCGCTGGCGGCGGCGAGTGAGACGAATTCCGTGGCCATGGTGGACGAGATCCAGGTGTCGGCCACGTGCCGCAGCAGCTCCGCGCGCCCGCCCACCGCCGCGAGGGGATAGCCGTTGGCGAGCGCTTTGCCGAGCACCACGAGGTCGGGCTCGCCGCCCCAGCGCTCGCCGGCCCCACCCGGGGCGACGCGGAAGGCGGTCTTGATCTCGTCGTAGATCAGCACGGCGCCGAGGCGGCGGGTCTCCGCCCGCAGGAGGGTAAGCCACTCGGAGGAGGGAGCCGCGTCCAGCACCGGCTCGAGCACGACGCAGGCGAGCCGGTCGCCGGTCTCCCGGAGCAGGGCGAGGCCACGCTCGGGATCATTGAAGGCCAGCTCGCGATACAGCCCTTGCACCGCGGCCGGCACGCCCGCGCCGCGGCTGCACCAGTCGTGCCAGCCATGGTAACCGCAGCCTAACACGCTGTCCCGTCCCGTGGCGACGCGGGCGAGCCGTACCGCGGCGGCCACCGCCTCCGCCCCCGTCTTGAGAAAGCGGATCTGCTCGAGCGCGGGCATCAACTGGGCGAGCTCGGCCGCGAGGCGCTCCTCTTCCACGGGGGCCACCGGCCCGATCGCGCCGCGCTCCACCGCGTCGCGCACGGCGCGGTTCACCTCAGGGTGTCCGTACCCCAACGCCACGGCACCGAGCGCCATGATGAAATCGAGGTATTCGCGCCCGTCTTCGTCCCAGACCCTGCTGCCCGCGCTCCGCAGCATGCGGAGCGGCAGGCCCTCGTGCCCGGCGCCGAAGAGTGCCTCGGGCCGCTTGCTGCCCGTGGAGGTGAAGCCGGCGACGCGCATCAGGCGTTCTCCCGGCGTACACCCTCGGGAGCCCAGCGGACCCGAAGCACGCGGGCTCCCGCCTGTTCCGCCGCGTGGCGGGCGACTTCGGGGTCTTTCACCACGAAGAACATCGAGCCGCCCGCACCGGCGCCGGCCGCCTTTCCCCCGAGCGCTCCCCCGGCCGTCAGCGCAGCTTCGAGTCTGGCCATCGCTTCGGTGCGCATGCCGGGATCGAGCTGCTGCTGAAAGCGCCAGTTCCCGCTGAGCAGCCTCGCCACCTTGAGCAGATCCCCCGCGCGCAGCGCCTCGACCATCCGCTCCGCGATCTGCGCCAGCGAGCGCAGCGCGCTCACCACAGCGGGGACGCGCGCGGCGTAGGCGCCCATCACCCGCGAGATCGTATTCGACGACACCCGCGAGGTCCCCGTGTAACAGAGCACGAGGTGGTCGGCCAAGCTGGCCGCGAAGCCCGCGTCGAGCTGTAAAGCTTCGACCTCGACGGCGCCGGGACCGAAGCGGAAGCGGTGAAAGCCGCCGAGCGCCGCGGCGTACTGGTCCTGCTTGCCACCGGGCAGGCCCGCCTCGACCGCCTCCAGCTGAAAGGCCGCCTCGGCGAGCTCCGGGGGGGTACGCTGCCGTTCGCCGGCCGCATCGCAGGCCGCCAGGAGCGCCACGCCGAGCGCGCCGGAGCTGCCTAACCCGGAGCCGGGCGGCGCGTCGGACCGGGTGCGCAGCACGCAGGGACCCAACTGCGCCTGTCGCAGGGCAGCCTTCTGGAGCTCCAGCTCACCGGCGAGCTCAGGCGTCCAGGTCCCCTCGCGCAGCTCCACCTGCTTGCCCAGTTCTTCTGAATGAATCAGCTGACGATCGCCGCCCGGCCGGACCTCAGCGTAAGCGCGGAGCTCGATGGCGGCATTCACCACCATACCGCCCTCTTCCATGGCAAAGGGCGCCACGTCGGTCCACCCGCCGGCAAAGTCGAGCCGCACGGGCGCCGACGCACGAAACGCCCCCGTGTCACCGGTCACTGGTCACCGGTCACTGTTTCACCCACCACTGGCTGAGCGTGACCAGCTCTCCCCGCAGATCCATGTGCACACCCTGGACTCTCCGGTTCATCCCCTGCACTCCCCGCGCATGATAGAGAAACACCGCCGGCAGCGAATCCTCGATCAGCCGGACAAGTTGCTCAGGGCTGCCGTCCGCGCGCAAACCCGAGAGGGTGACGAGCTGCGTCAGATATCCCAGAGCCAGATCGCCCGAGATGCCCATGACCGCGGCGTCGAAGTCATGCGATGGGCCCTGCACCCGGTCGAGATAGGTCGAGAGCTCGAGCTGGCGGATCTCGGCGTGCAGCCCGGCGGAGGCGAGCTGGGCTTGCAGCATCTGCTCGAGGGCGGCCTCGCCGCTGCCCACGGTGAGGAGCTCGAACCGGAAGCCGGGAGGACGGGAAGACGGGAGGACGAGAAGCTGAGACGGTCCTGTGGCGAGCTGGGGAGGCAGTGGGCTCGTGGCGGGGGTCCCGAAGCCGAACAGCACGCCATCGACGATCGCGCGCCGGTCGATCGCGGCGGCCACGGCGCGGCGCGCTTCCAGGCGATCGAACGGCGGGCGGCGCAGGTTGAACAGCACCATATAACTGTAGAGCAGCGGGTAATCGAGGACCGCGAGCCGAGGATTCCGCCGCACGAACTCCGCGTGCGCCGGGTTAATCCCCGCGAAATCCAGCTCTCCCGAGGTGAGCGCGGCGAGCTTGGTGGTCGGCTCGTCCACCACGGCGATCACGAAACGATCGAGCTGGGGACGGCCCCCCAGCTCGGCGGGGAAATCCGGATTCGCCTCGAAGACCCAGCGCCGGTTGGGCTGATACGCGACGAAACGAAAGGGGCCGTTCCCCACGGGATGCCGGTTCCAGCGGGCCTGGCGCAGGCGCGCGGGCGGAATTGTGTCGAGCAGATGGTGGGGCAGAATCGCGAGATCGGTGAGCACGTCGGGAATCCGGCCGGGCGGAGGGCTGAAACGAAGCAGCAGCGTGGTGTCATCGAGAGCGCTCGCTTCGCGCAGCGTCGCGAGGTCCGCCCGGCGGGGATATCCGGTTGCCGGATCGAGCGCGGTCCGGAGCGTCCACGCGGCATCGCCCGCCGTGGTCGGAATGCCGTCATGCCAGCGCAGGCCGGGGAAGAGCCGCAGAGTGAGCGTGCTGTGATCGGGTGACCACTGCCACGCACGCGCCAGATAGGGCACGGGGGTCAGGGCGCTGTCATAGCGAAAGAGCGTCACCAGCAGGCAATAGCGCTGTACCTGCTTCGCGAGCGGATGCACCGTCAGCAACGGGTTAGGACTCTGGAGATCCGCTCCCGAGGCGAGGATGACGGTGTTGCCGCGCCGGGCGCCGCTCCCGCAGGCGAGGGCGAACAGGGCGAGGAGGGCGGCCGAAGAACGCACGCCCAAGTGTACACGCGGAGATAGATTCCGGCATGGCACGAGCGGTCCTGCAGAACCTGCTGCGCGGCGCCGCGGTGGTCTTCGGCGTCGTCACCCTCACCTTCCTCCTGCTCCATCTGGCCCCCGGCGATCCGGTCCGGCGGCTGCTGGGTCCTGCCGCGAGCGTGGAGCAGCTCGAGGCGGGGCGGCACGCGCTCGGCCTCGACCGACCGCTGCCGGTGCAGTACGGCGCCTGGCTGGCGAGCGCAGCGCGCGGCGACTTCGGCAACAGCATCGCGCAGGGACGCTCGGCCGCGGCCCTGCTTGCGGAAGCATGGCCGGCCACCGCGGTCCTGATCCTGTTCTCGCTGGCCCTGAGCTGGCTGGGTGGCATCGTGATCGGCGCACTGCAGGCCAATACCCGCCGCGCCGGGACCGACGCCTGGACCTCGGCGCTGACCGTGGCGCTCAATGCCATGCCGAGCTACTGGCTCGGGCTCGCGCTGATCATGGTATTCACCTATCAGCTTCGCTGGCTGCCGGCATTCGGCGCGGCCGGCGTGGACGCAGACTTCCTGAGCGGCACCGCGCGACTGGTGGATCGGCTCCGACATCTGGCACTCCCGCTCGTGACGCTGAGCCTGATCGGGATAGGGGGTGCTGCGCGCTTTTCCCGAGCGGCCATGCGCGCGCTGCGGGAGGCGCCGTTCCTTGTCGCGGCGCGAGCTCGCGGGCTGCCGGATTCCCAGGTCGTGGTCGGCCATCAATTGCGCAGCGCTCTCGTTCCCGTGGTCACGCTGCTCGGACTTTCGCTGCCGGCGGTTTTCTCCGGCGCGGTCTTCGTGGAGGCGATCTTCGGCTGGCCCGGCGTCGGGCAGGTGCTGGTACAAGCGGTACAGGCGCGGGACTATCCTGTGGTCATGGCGGCCGCCACCATCAGCGCCGTGCTGGTGGTGGCAGGCAATCTGCTCGCCGAATTCCTGGTCGGGGTGGTGGATCCCCGGGTGCGCCATGCCGCGAGCTGAGCGATTCCGACCGCTGCATGACACGCGCGGACAGATCGGGCTCGTCCTGCTTGCGCTGGTGACAGCGGCCGCGCTCTTCGCCCCGCAGCTATCGCGTGTTGCTCCCGACGCTCAGCGCGACGTCGTCGCGACCCGCTTCCTGGCGCCACTGGTTACCGATACGCACGGCGTCTGGCACCCGCTCGGCACGGACCGCCTGGGGCGGGACGTCTGGGCGCGGCTGGTGTACGGCGCCCGGGTCTCGCTCACGGTCGGGGTGCTCGGAATGCTCGTCTCGCTGCTGATCGGCGTCGCCATCGGCGCGGCGGCCGCGGCAGGCCCGCGCGCGCTGAACCTGACGCTGCTGGGCGCCACCGATTTTGCGCTGGGATTACCGCGCGTCGTGTTGCTGCTCTTGCTGGCGGCGCTCTGGAAGCCCAGTGCCGTGCTGGTCGTCGTGGTTCTGGGGGTGACGGGATGGATGCCGGTGGCCCGCCTGGTCCACGCCGAGCTGCGGGCACAACTGGTGCGGCCCTATGTGGAAGCCGCGACGGCGCTCGGCGCGCACCGGGTTAGGGTTCTGCTTCGCCACGCGCTGCCGAACGCGCTGGGCCCCGTGCTCGCGCTCGCCACGCTCGGGGTGGGCAACGCGATTACGCTGGAAGCGGGACTCTCGTTCCTCGGCCTGGGCGTGCAGCCCCCCACGGCATCCTGGGGGACCATGATCGCGTCGGGCCGGGACACGGTGGTCAACGCGCCCTGGGTGGGGCTCGCGCCGGGGATCGCGCTGGTGCTGGTCGTGATGGGGTGCACGTTGGTGGCAGACGCGGTGCAGGAGCGGTGATCAGTGACCAGTGACCGGTGACCAGTGACCCATCGGTCGCTGCGCCGCCTCGCGATGACTAGCGGACGCCAGGGTAGAAGCGCTCGAGGGGAAACTCAGCGCCCTGGAGCCGCGTCGCGGTCCAGGCAAGGAGGCGCTGCCGCATCGCTTCCGGTACATCGCGGTGCCGGTCGGCGGTGCCGCGCACGAAGAGCTCGGCGTCCGCGCCCAGGAGCTGCGGCGGGTGCATCTCGAACGCCTCCTGGTGCTCCTGCATGTAGGCGAAGCCGCATTTCTTCACGACCTGAGCGAGCTCTCCCTCGCCCAGCGGCTGGCCCAGGAACCCGGCGACCTGACGCACGACGCCCGCCAGATCGCGCTTCATCTCCTCGAAGCTCACGAACAGCACATTGCTCCGCTGTTGCGAGAGCTGCCACCAGCCTTCCACGTGGGCCGGCCAGGTCCCCCACCACATCAGCTCGTCCGAACAGAACCACTGCTCGATCAGCTCGCGCCGCGGGGCCAGCCGGCCGGCATTCTCTGCGATGAAATCGGCGCAACTCGCGAAGCAGGACACCGGGTGCCGGACGACGTAGAGGTAGCGCGCCTCCGGCGTGTAGGGGCAGAGCGAGACCGGGAAGTGCGTCTTGATGATTCGCGAGGGCCGCTCGCTTCCGACGAGCGGCGCGTCGCCCAGTGCGACGGTCTTGCGCCCCTCGAGCCACGGACACACCGCGTGGAGCGCCGTGCCCGACTCCACCAGGTCGCCCGCGCCGCGGCGGAGCACCTGGTAGACCAGGTGGAGCATCCAGGTGGTGCCGCACTTCATCTGGGTCGCGACGAACACGTCCTCGCCGCTCGGCCGATAGAGCTCCGCGCGCTCGAAGCTCTCCCTGCTGCAGGTTCCCTTCGGCCCCGCGATGCCGCGATGGCGGAAGCTGACCTTCGCGAAGTCGAAGCGGGAGACGCGTCCTAACACGGCGAGGATCGGGGCGAGCAGCCTGGCCTGGCGTCGCAGCCGGTGCCGGTAGCCCGCCCGCTCCGCGGGTGGCCTGCCATAGTAACCGAGCCCGGTGGTGTGCTGATCCTCGAAGCCGAGCACGACCGCGAGGGCCAGGAGCTGGAGCAGGAAGAATCCCGCCAGCGCGGCCGCCAGGAGGACGATCCAGCTGAGCAAGCTCATTCGCGTTCTCCCTCCCAGCCGAGATAATCGCGCATGAAGACAGCCTGGACCGGCAGAAACGCTGTTTCCCAGAGTCGCTCCAGCTCAGCGGCGTCGAGCGCTCCCCCGCCGAGCGGAGCCAGGGCCAGCTCGATCGTATGGGTGCCCAGTTCCTGAGCTAGCGGAGTGGCCAGCGGCCAGGCGGCGTGACCGGGACGCTCGGGCAGATTGCCGCGGGAGAGCTCGCCCACCGAGCGCAGCAGGGTAATCAGCAGGTCGCCCTGCCGGGTCCATTCATACTCGAAGCAACCGGGGGCTAGAATCGCGAGGCAGCGACTTGGGCCGACGGCGGCGACGAAGCGATGGGCCGGGGCGGTGGCGACCTCCTGCTCGAGCGCCGGCGGATGGGCCGGCAAGACCGGCGGGCGGCCCTGCACGCCGAAGGCCGTCCCGGCCAGCGCGGAGGTCCGGATTCCCACGGGGAAGCGTGCTCTGAGCCGGTGATCCACTGCATGGTTCTCGAGCTCCAGCCGCAGGCGAACCAGCGGGGAATCGGCGTGGAGGGTCGTCACCAGACGGATGCCGAGCTCACCGCGTCCGGCCGAGGCCAGCAGGCAGCGCGTCTCGAGCGACGCGACGAGGGGCCCGTGAGCGAGCACGCGCTGCGCAATCGGGCGGGCGACCCGCTGCTGGCGGCCGGGCCCACGCGAAAAGGTGTAGCAATCTCCCTGGTCCGGCTCATCGCAGAGCTCGGCGAGGCCGGGGTAGCGCTCGCCGGTCCGCCGGTCGGTCAGCGTGAGACTGCCGGTCGCCGAGACCTCGAGGGCGACGAAACGATTGGCCAGGGAGGTCTCTTCAAGGGAGATCCCTTCCGGCGACGGGCTGCCGCGGCGGAAGCGCGGAGTGAGGAGCGTGGTGCCTAACCCGGGGACCTCGGGAGCCCGAAAGGCTATCCAGACGCGGTCCACTTCATCCTGGTCGGGATAATGCCCCGGCGCATCGAGCCGCTCTTCGGCTTGCCGCATCGCGAGCAGCTGGACCGGAATGCTCTGGCCGGAGGGCGCTTCCAGCACGAAGGGCTGATATCCCTGCCCGCTGCGCTCCCTCGGCCCGCCCGGAGGACCGACCAGAACGTCGCGCCGGAAGAAGCTCAACTCGGCGGTGAGCAGCTGCGCCCGGGGAGAGGCCGCCGGGTTCCAGAGCACCAGCCGAGGCGTCACCCGCTCGGGGGAAGCGCGCGCCCGATCGGGATCGTGTCCCACCAGGTCCGCGAGAGAGCGGGCGGCAAGCTCGCGGCAGAGTGCTTCCACCGCGTCGAGTCGCACCTCCTGCTCCTGCTGGACCGCATCGCAGGTCGTGCCTGCCAGCGTGTCGTGGAACTGGCATTGCAGCAAGATCCGCCAGGCCGCGCGGAGCAGCCCGTCCTGGTGAGCAGCGCCCTGTCGCGCCGCGAGCCCGGCGAGCGGCTCCGCGATCCGCGAGAGCAGCAGCTCGGCTCTCGCGTGCTTGCGCTTCAGGCGTGCCCGGGTGGAATGCACATCCTGCAGCACCCAGGCGTGCCCGCCACTCTTGCGCAGCTCGCCCCGCAGGAGCGGGACCGCGGGCCTGGCGCGCTCCACGGCGGCGAAGAACTCAGCGAGCCCGCTGCAGCGCACCTCGTGCTCCGGCTCCAGCGCCTGTAGCCGGGCGCGCAGCCCGGCGAGGTCCCGCACCATCGGATGATGATCGGCGCCGAGGAAGACCGCGATCTCTCTGGTGGCAGCCCGCTCGACCAGCTGGTGCCGGATGGGGAGCCAGCGGCGCCGAAGCTCGTCGCCCGCGTCCGCCAACCCGACGGCGAGATCGTAGCCACCGGGCGGCAAGTGATACACCAGCACGCTCGCGCCGTCCTCGGCTTCCCAGCGGTAGAGATCCCGGTCGCGGGTCAGCGGCCGGCTGAGCCCGCGACGGATGACGGCGTAGCGAAGGCCGGATTCGGCGGCGAGCCGGGGCAGCCCGCCCGGGTGACCGAACGCATCGGGACTGTAAAGCACCGCGAGGCGCTGGCCGAATCGGGCGGCGTCGCGGGCGCCTTCCGCCAGATTGCGCCGCAGCGAAGCGGCGGCGGGGATCAGCAGATCGGAGAGCACGTACCAGGGGCCGATCTCCAGAGCGCCGCGCTGGACCTGCGCCGCGATGCGATCCTCCTGTTCCGGCCGGATGGCGAGGTAGTCTTCGAGCAGGACCGTCTGGCCGTCGAGCACAAAGCGCGCGTCAGGATCGCGCTCGAGCTGTTCCAGCAGCGCATCGACGACGGGGATCAAGCGGGCCTGAAAACCGGAGCGGGTTAGGTACCACTCGCGGTCCCAGTGGGTATGCGGGATGACGTGGAAGGTAAGGCGATCGGGCGGGCGGACGGGCGGACGGGCGGGGGGAAGGGTCATTCCGCGATGATCGTGAGGTCGCCCCGCTGCTCCGGCTTGAGCGCGCTCGGGCGGCCCAGCACCCGGCCGACGAACCAGTCCCACCAATCCTGCTTCGGCTCGGATTCCCGGTACTGGTCCAGGGCGGCCCAGGTCTTGGCGTGAATCGCCTGGGCGCGCGCAATCGCCTGCTCCGTCGTGATGCCTTCGCGCTTGAGCCAGCGCCGTCCGATCTGCGCGTGGAGTACCTCGTCGGCCCAATCGTAATCGTGGAAATGCGCGGAGAGCGGATCGCCGGCGTCCAGCGCGGTCTGATACTCGAAGCGCTTGCCGGTTTCCGCGGGCATCAGGGATTGCTCGATGGCGTAGAGGATGGTCTGCCGCTCGAGCGGGGTTGCGTGGAGGTTGAGCCGGAGCGAAAAGCCCACGTTGAGGGGCAGCCGGGTCCAGTCCACCCCCCGGGCGGCGAACGCCACCGTGCCCAGCATCGCGTGGCGCATCTCGTCCCAGAGCTGCCGCGCGAAGTCGAGCTGGAACTCCCACGGCTGCCCGGCCCGCTCCACGAGGATGGACGCCATCATTTCCGGCACGTCCATCTCGAGGGTGCGCTTGGCGAGCAGGGCGAGGTTGCGCTCGTCGGCGGGCACTCTGGGGTCGTTGTACACGACGTGGGGCGGAAACTCGAAGTGGTGCACGCCGGCAAAGCGCGCGTCGCGCCTGGGGCGGAAATCGGGGACGAACGGCTGCGTAGCGCGCGGAGCGGGCAGCGGCGATCGCGCAGCGGGGGTGGGCCCGGCGATTCCTCCCGCGGCCTCGAGATAGGCTCGCAGGTGATGCTGCCATTCGCCCGCCCGCTGAGCCGCCGCGGGATCCTCCCGGGTTAGCGCATCGGGCGCCTGCCGGCTCCACTCCAGGGCCTCGGCATGGTCCACCAGCGCGAGCTGGAGGATCCGCCGCGTGGGCTGATCGACGAGCGGGTTACTCTCGGCCAGGTGCCGGCGATACGCGTCCGCCAGCGCCGCGCGCACCACGCCATAGCTGCCCGCGAGGAGCTCGACGCCATCAGTGGAGCGGAGCGCTTCCTCGAGCAATCGCTCCAGAGCGGGATCCGGAGCGGTCTCCAGCGGCGGGACCGGATGCCGCATTTCGCCGATCCTCCGCCGCAGCGCGTCCACGTGCTGGGCGTCCTGCCACTGGTGCAGGGCGTAGCCGCATTTCACCTCCCACACCGGCTCGGCTGTGAGATGCGACAAGAGATCCCGCATGAGCCGCCGCTCGGTCCATTGATAGCGAAGCAGCCGGCGGACGTTCTCGTCCACGGAGTAGCCGATCCGGGCCGCCTCCGCATAGGTGGCCAGTCCGGCGAGCTCGGGGACGCCGAGGCTCCCGCTCACCGGACCCATCGAGCGCCCGGACATCTCAGGGCACCGTGGGGAACACGTACTTGTCGAACCACTCCCAGTTATGGGTGACCGCGGCGAGTTGTTCCTTGGGCTTGGTAATGCCGTGACCGAAACCTTTGTAAACGACGAGCCGCACCGGGACACCCTGATCCTGGAGTCCCTGGAAGAGCTCGTAGGCGTTTTGGATCGGCACCCGGCGGTCGAACTCTCCATGCTGAATGAGCGTAGGAGTGCGGGCCAGGCGAATGGTCGTCATCGGTGAGGTTTTCCGGTAGATCTCCGGGTCCTCCCAGGGAGTTGCCTTGAGATACTGGCGGGTGAAGGGATGGATGTCGGTGGCGACGTAGTAGGTAATCCAGTTGGAGATCCCGGCGCCGACCGAAATTGCCTTGAAGCGCGTGGTGTTGGTCGTGAGGAAGGCAGAGATGTAGCCTCCCTGACTCCATCCCATGGCCCCCATGCGCGTGGTATCCACGATGCCCTGCTTCACGAGGTGGTCCACTCCGGACATCACGTCCCACATATCGCCCAAGCCAAGGTTGCGAACGTTGAGACCGCGGAAGACCTCGCCATAACCCGCGGAGCCCCGGTAGTTGGGCTGCAGCACCAGCGCTCCCCGCGTGAGCCATTGGGGCACCGGGTAGACTCCGCCGACCACTGGCTGCGGCAGATCGATGCCGGTGGGGCCGCCGTGGATCACGACGAACAGAGGATACCGGTGCTGCGGGTCGAAGCCCGCCGGCTTGTGCAGCACACCCTCGATGGTCGCCCCGTCCCGGCTCTTCCAGGACACCACTTCCGAGCTCCCGAGCGGCCAGCCCGCAAGCTGGGACGTCATTGCGGTCACGGCGACGGGGGCAAACGGCTCGAGGGCGGTGAGGTAAATCTCTCCGAGCGTGGTGGCGGAGCTGCCGGAGAACGCCAGCCGCCCGCCGTCGGCCGAGAAATCCACGCCGCCCACGCGGAGCGCACCGCTTCCCACCGCCGCGAGCGCTCCCGTTTCCGGATCGAGGTGGTAGAGCTGGCGGCGGGTCTTCTGTGACGCGGCGAAAAAGATGCCCAGGGGTGTCCAGGCCACTCCGCCGATTTGCTCATCGAAGCTCGTCGCGAGCCGGGTTGCCGGGCCGCCGGTAGCGGCGATCCGCATCAATCGGTTGTTTCGGTAGAAGTTCGCGGTGGTGTCCGATCCCGCCGAACCGTACAGGATCCAGCGGCCATCGGGAGACCAGACGGGGCCGGAATCCCCTCCGGGATCGGTGACCAGTGGCGTGATCCGCCGGGTCGCGATGTCCACGAGCGAAATATCCGCCGAGTTTCCCGAAGTGATCAGCGGGTTGACCCGGTGGTCGAAGGCAATGCGCTGACCGTCCGGCGACCAGGCGAAGCCGTCGACGGTGAAAGTTTTCCCTTCGGTCAGGCGCACTGCCGGAGGAACGGTTCCCTGGGCCCAGGCTTGCTCGTCAACGGCCACGGTCCAGAGATGGACCGGGGTCCAGTCCTCGTCCTCGGGGGCAAACTCGCCAAACTTCTCCTTGCGCTGCTTCAGCTCGGGACTGTCGGCATCGGCCGTGGTGTAGGCGAGCCGCTTTCCGTCGGGCGACCAGCGGAAACTGGTGACGCCGTTCTCGGCGCTGGTGAGCTTGATCGCTTCGCCGCCATCGAGTGCAATCGCATAGACCTGCTGCTTCTCGCCCCGGTCGCTCAAGAAGCCGATCCACCGGCCATCAAACGACCAGCGAGGCGAGCTGCTGCTGTTCTTGGCCGTCCGGGTGAGCTGGAAGGGCGCGCCGCCGCCACGCGACAGCCAGATCTCGGTGTCGTAGCGATTCTCTTTCCAATCGGTGGTCCGCACCGTGAAGGCCACGTGGCGCCCGTCCGGCGAGAGCGCAGGAGAGCCGGCGAGTCGCAGCTCGATGACGGCTTCGAAGCTGGGCACCGGCTGGCTCTGCGCCAGTGCGTGCGCGGGAAGCAAGATGACCGCGGCGATCAGCAGGCCGGCGGCACGAGCGGACATGGGATTTCTCAGAGCGGTTGCCCGGCTCCTAGGGTTGCTTGAGCAGCAGCATCGTCTGGTTCCCCACGTCCTGGCCACCCGCGTTGAACGTCCGCGCTTGGGCGATCGTCTTGCCGTCCGCCGACAGCGTGTAGCGATCGGTAATGGTGACCGTTCCGTTCGGAGTTTCGACCGTGGTGACCATGACCAGCGTCGTCCCCTCCCAGTGGAGGATGCTGCTCAGCTCGTTGGGGCCCACCATGTTCTTATAGGGCTTGCCATCCACCTGATAGATCAGGTTCGAGGAGGTGGTGTCGCCGGCGGAGGAGGAGACCGTCCGCTTGATGGTGAGCTGGGGCTCCTGGTGATCGATCACGTCGGTACGGGATTTCGGGGCCGGCATCATGCCGAAGTCGCTCTTGTCGGTCTGGAGCACCCAGGTGCCGCTCAGATTGGGCACCTGCTGGGCGTGCAGGCTTGCCGGAGCGGGCGCGGCGAGCACTGCCAGCGCGACCGCCGCGAGAGTGGAACGCATGCAGTTACATCCTTTCGTGAGATGTTCTCGGAGATCGCCACGGCCCTGCGGGCCCTCGCGATGACTTCATTTTGACCTAGGCCTCGCGATGACCCGATTTGGACCTAGGCCTCGCGACGACTCGAATCAGGGCTCCGGGCCCAACACTCGATCGAGCTCGGCCCGAAGCGCAGCGAGCTCCTGCTTGAGTGCGGCGTAGCGCGCGATGGCGTCCCGGCCGATCTTCTGATCGGTGCCGGTCGTCATCCCCGCAAGATAAGTGATATGGGCCTGCAGGCCCGGTTTTCCATAGCGGACCGGCTCGGTCTGCAGCCTCGCCGCGATAGCCTGCACTTTGGCCAGCGTGTCGGCCGCCGCGCCACTCGCGCCGCGCAAGCGCGCTACGGCGCTCTGCACGCGAGCCAGAGTCCGGTTCACGCTGGTCACCAGCTCGCGCATGCGCAGATTGTGCTCGAACTGCTCCCGCAGATCGGCGGCGGTGGTGCCTTCCGCGGCGAGGCGAGGATCGATGAGGACGGTGAAGGGCTGGGTTTGCGTGATGGTGCCGCTACTGAGCCGGACCTGGTATTGCCCCGGCGGAGCGCCGACTCCCGCGGAATGCCGGACATCCCAGACGAAGCGATTGAGGCCCGCGTTCTTGCTGACCCGAGGCGGAGGAGCCGCGCGGAAGCGACCGAACGCGGCATCCGGATCTTCGGCTTCGGCGGGCGCGACGCCGCCGGGGCGTGCTCCTCGTCCCGACGTGGTCTGTGGCAGATCGCTGCTGTAGGAATTCACCAGCTTGCCGGCCGCGTCCAGGATCTCCAGCCTGACGGGACCGTCGGGCACCGAGGGCAGATAATACTCCACGGTGGGACTGAGAGACTCGGCGCCGGTGCGGGTGCGGTAGCCGTCGCGCGGGCGATAGAGGTGCAGCTCGTTCGCCGACACGTCGCGGGTGAGCTGGTGCAGCGAGGAGAGATCATCGAGGATCCAGAGCGCGCGGCCCTGCGTGGCGACGATGAGGTCCCGGTGATAGACCCGGATGTCGTTGACGGGCACGTTGGGCAGGTTGAGCTGGAAAGGCTGCCAGTGCCCGCCGTTATCGAAGGAGACGAAGAGCCCGAACTCGGTGCCGGCGTAGAGCAGGCCCTCGCGGTCGGGATCCTCCCGCACCACGCGGGTGGGCCAGTCAGCGGGAATCCCGTTTTTGCCGTCGGTGAGGCGCTTCCAGCTCACTCCGTAATCGTCGGTGCGGTAGAGATAGGGCTGGTAATCGCCCAGGAGATAGCGGTAGACGGCGTAGTACGCCGAGCCTTGGCGATGGGGAGAGGCCTCGATCCAGGCCACCCGCCCGCCGCTCGGCAGGTCTTTGGGCGTGATGTCCTTCCAGGTCTTGCCGTTATCGCGGGTTAGGTGGAAGGGGCCGTCATTGGCGCCGGTCCAGATCACCCCGACCTCGTGCGGCGACTCGGTGATGGCGTAGAGAGTGCTGTAGAACTCCTCGCCCGTCACGTCGCGGGTGATCGGCTCGCCGCTGGCGCCCTGGCAGCAGGCGGGATGCGCGGTGAGATCGGGCGAGATCCGCTCCCAGGTCACCCCCTTGTCGCGCGAGCGGTGCAGGTACTGCGAGCCGTAGTAGACCACGCTCGGATCGTGCGGCGAAGTCGCCATCGGTGACACGCGCTGAAAGCGATAGATCAGGTCGCGCGCGGGATTGCCATATAAGGACTGCGCGCCGATCCAGTAATTCTTCTCCTGGCCGGTCACGAGATTCATGACTCCGAACTGTCCCTTGCAGGCACCGTAGACGGTGTTGGGGTCGCGTGGGTGAGGCATGATGGGACCGGTCTCGCAGCCGGGGCCGCTGTGCCAGTCCTGCAGATTGTAGGGATTCGCCACGCTCGAGATGATCACGGTGGTGTTGTCCTGCTGGGCGCCGTACAGCTTGTAGGGGAAGGCGTTGTCCATCCAGACGCCGTAGATCTCCGCCGTGGGCTGGTTCAGCTGGGTGGACCAGGTGCGGCCGCCGTCGAACGAAACGTTGGCGCCGCCGTCG
>DASYPD010000138.1:0-3100 GCA_036007005.1 Gemmatimonadales bacterium | reverse complement strand
CGGCGGGCGGCTCGCGGCCATCCCTCCCGATTCCGGGGAGCTGGCTGTCCTCCGCGCCGACGATGTACACCCGTGAAAACTCGAGTCCCTTGGTGGAGTGCAGGGTCAGCAGGTTCACCCGGTATTGCAGCTCGGGGTCCGGCTCGGCGGCATCGGAGCGGGAGAGAGCGATACGGTCGAGGAATTCCCGCAGCTGGCCGGCGAGCTCTCCGGCGGTTGTCCCGGCGAGCAGCCGGCGCAGCCTCGCCATCGCCGCGGGATAGCGCTCGTCGGCCCGCTTTTCTCGCCGGCATTGCTCCATTTTCCGCTCCCCGCCGAGCTGGCTGATGACTTCCTCGAGCGTGAGTGCGCCCGCCGCGCCGGGACGCGAGCGCTCCAGCCGGTAGTGTTCGAGACAGTCGCTGTAGCGGCCAAGGGCGAATGCCTTGGCGATCGGCAGCAGCAAGCGGGCTTCATCGGTGAGAGACCCGGGTTCGGAGAGCGCCAGAGCCAGCCCCAGGTAATCGAGCAGGTTGGCGAGGGCGGTCTTGCGCGCGCGGGCCAGCTTATCGGTTTGGAGCCGGAGGAAGATCTGGGCCAGGGCCCGCGCGTCATCGTGCGCCCGGTGCGCCTGGGGCAGCTCGATGCCGAAAGCGTGCGCCAGATCGGCGAGCTTCCGGCTGCCGGGATGCAGATCGCGCGCGAGCGGGAGGGAATCGTAGCTGAGGAAGTCGCCACCGCCCTCGAGCTCGCTGCCGAGCCGGCGCAGAATCGGGAAGTCGAAGCCGTTGCCGTTGTGGGCCACCAGCAGATCGCCGCCGCAAAATTCCCGGAACGCCGGCCAGACCTCGGCGAGCGAGGGCTGCTCGCAGAGCTCCGCATCGCTGATGCCATGGGTCTGTCGCGCGCCTTCCGTCATCGCCACGCGGGGGCGGACGAGCTGGTGATATTCGGCGACGAGCTGACCGTTGCTCACCCGCACCGCGCCGAGCTCCACGATGTCGCAACTGGCTGTATCGCGATCGGTGGTCTCCAGGTCGATCGCCACGAA
This sequence comes from Gemmatimonadales bacterium, assembly GCA_036007005.1. GTDB lineage: Bacteria > Gemmatimonadota > Gemmatimonadetes > Gemmatimonadales > GWC2-71-9 > JABFSM01. The sequence continues at coordinate 2,070 of DASYPD010000138.1, read as the reverse complement.
ATCCCGGAAGGCATCGCGGAGGGCGCCGGCGTGCACCAGCTGCAGGGCTTTGAACAGCCCCAATGCCAAGCCGGAGCGGCCGCCGTCGCCGGGCGCGATGATCAGGTCCTCCGCCGGTGGGGTTTCCGGGCCGTCGCGATAGGCGAAGGAGGTGACGCCGGCACGGAGCAGGAGTCCCGAGAGGGCAAACTCGAGGCCTCCCGCTCTGGGCAGCCAGACGCGCCGGCGGCCGTGCAGCGCGCCGCGAAGCCGGTCGGCGAGCGCGACGACGGCGAGATCCGCAGCCGGGTCGCTGAGCTCATCATGGAGCTCCTCGAGGACCGTCTTATACGTGCCGACGCGGTGGGAGAGCAGTTCCTCGACCAGACCCGTCAGGGTCTCGTGCCGGCCTGCCAGGGCGGGGAGGTTCTGCAAGGCGTAATCGGCCCGGCGCAGCTTCTTCACATCCTCGTCGTCACGGGCCCGGCGGCGGGCCCGCGTCCGCAGCCACCGGAGCGGCTGCTGTCCCCGGCGCTCGGCCTCCGAGACGATGCGGGACCAGACGGTCGCGGGCAGCACCTGCCGCGCGAACCCCTCCTGGAGGAGCGGGTCTTCCGGATCCCCAATCACCCGCAGCGCCGCGACCAGGTAGCGCACGACGCGATCGTCCTGCAGGGCGCGTCCGGCGGCCAGGCGGCACGGAATGCCGGCGCGGACCAGCTCCGCCTCGAGGGCGTTGCCGATCGCGTGCCGCCGGTAGAGCACGGCGTATTCTTCCCAAGGGAGCCCGCTGTCGCGCCGATCGGCCAGCAGGTCGGCCACCAGCCAGTGTGCCTCGGCATGCTCATCGGTAAAGCCTAACACGCTCACGCCGTGCCCCGACTCTCGCTTGGCCCGGAGCAACTTGTCCTCGAACAGACTGGGATTGCTGCGGAGCAGCTGGCGAGCGGCGGCGAAGATCTCCCGGTCGGTCCGGTGGTTCTCCTCGAGCAGCACGACCCGCTCGACCTGGAACTCCTGGCGGAATTGGCGCAGGACCTGCGGGTCAGCGCCGGTCCAGGAATAGACCGACTGCTCGTCGTCTCCCACCACGAACAGGTTTCGATGGGGCTGCGCCAGCCGGCGCACCACGCCGTACTGGCGCGGGTTGAGGTCCTGGAATTCGTCCACCAGCAGGTAATCCCAGCGGGCGGCGACGGAGTCGGCCACGTCCGCATGCGCCGTCAGCAGCTCGGCGGTGCGCACCACGAGGTCATCGAAATCGAGCAGATTACGCTGCTCGAGGTGGAGCCGGTAGCGGTTGAAGACAGCGAGGTCCTCCGGGACGAGCGGCACGTCCTTCACCCGGTGCAGCCCGAAGTATTTCAGCAGCCACCCGCGCCGCTTGTCGCGCCAGACGCCGACCCGCCGCAAGACGTCCCTCTGGTACTCCTCATCGGCGATCCCGAAGCCGCGCCGCACGCCGATCCGCTCGCCGTGCTCCCGCAGGATGCCGGCGCAGAGGGCATGGAGGGTGCCGCCTTTCACGCTCCGGGCGCGCTGGCCCAGGCTCTGCTCGAGCCGGTCGGCGATCTCCTGGGCCGCCTTGTTGGTGAAGGTAACCGCGCAGATGCGGGCGGGATCCAGGCCCTGGTGCTCGATGAGAAAGCGGATCCGTTCGATCAGGCAGAAAGTCTTGCCCGCGCCGGGGCCGGCGACGACGAGCACGGGGCCCAGCGGCGCCTCGATGGCATCGCGCTGGCAGGCCGTCTGCGCAAAAGCAGGACGACCGAGCTCGGCAAGCAGTGCGGGCCTCGCAGCCGCTCTCAACAGGTCCGTCACGCCAGCGCCGTCCCCCAGCTCACGAGCTGATCGGCCAGCTCTGCCAGCACCTCGTCGGCTGAGCGCCCGCTTCGCTTGAGCACTTTGAACGAGTGGTCCGCGCCTTCGATGAGATGCAGGGTTGCTCGCGGAGCCAAGCGCTCACAGACACGGGTGATCAGCTCGAGCTCGGCGAAGTCGTCGCGCGTGCCCTGGAGGAACAACAGGGGCACGCCCACCTGAAAGAGGTGCTCCGCGCGTGAGTCTGCGGGCCGACCCGGCGGGTGGAGC
>DASYPD010000137.1:0-3672 GCA_036007005.1 Gemmatimonadales bacterium | reverse complement strand
GCGGCGGCTTTGGCGGCAGGCCGCACGGCAGGGAGACGCGGGGGGTATGGCCGAGTCGCCGCTCTGGACCAGCTTTTTCTTCTGGAGCGACCCTGGTTTCAGTCGGCTGCCGCTACGGTTCCGTCACCCGTTCTTTGATCTGCGGCTGGTCGAGTATGTGCGAGCCATCCCTCCGGTGCCGTGGCTCCTCGACAAGCGTCTCCTTCGCGAGGCCATGCGCGACCTGCTTCCGCCCTCGGTCCTGCAGCGGCCGAAGACCGTGTTGGCCCGGAATCCGACGGAGGCTGCGAGTCGGCAGCGCGGCCTGTCCCCAGGCTGGATCTCCTTGGTGGCCCATGCTGACACCCTCGGTCGCTTCATGTGCCAGGAAAAGCTGCGGGGCGTGCTCGAGAGCGCTGCCACAGCAGGGCGGGTGACGAACATCAATTTGGGACACTCGCTCTCTCTGGCACTCTGGTTGCAGTACTGGCGGCGTCCCGTGGCGGACCGTACTATTCAACCCAGCGAGTTCGGGAGCGGGCCCGCCTCACAACCCGCGACCGTAGCATGAGCCCTTCACCTCTAGGGGGACCCCTTGCCTGAGCCCCGGAATGCCAAGCTGCGACCATACCACCCACCCGAGCTCCGGGTACATGGGACGGTGGAGGAGCTAACCCGCTTCAATCCTTCCGTGGGGGGGGACGACGGCATTTACGGCCAGGATCAGGTGACGCCTCCCACTTCGTGAGCGGTAGAAGCTGGGACTACCAGCTTTATGGATTACGCCTTCGCACCGACCGGGAGCTGCCGGGATTGGCGGCGCTTCCGCCCTGGGGGATGGCGGACGTCACAGTGACTCTCGCGGGGAATGGGGGCGACCCCTTCCCCGTTCCTGTTTCCTCCTGGCTTCACGATCTGCCTCCATTTCCGGTTTGGAAAGCGGCGTGCCCGGACGGTACCTACGTCCGGCTGCGCTACGCTTCCGAGAACGATGAGATGGAGTTTGTGCTGGGCCCTGGCGGCAGGCGGGTATGGGTCTCCTGGAGCGACCACCTCCTGCTCGAGGACGTCAGCTCCATTCTCTTCGGGCCGGTACTGACCTGTCTGGCGATGTTGCGCGGAAAGACCTGTCTTCACGGCAGCGTGATCGCGCTAGCCGATCGTGCGCTGGCCATCCTCGGGGCGAGCGGTGCCGGCAAGTCTACCCTTGCGCTCGCCTGCATTCGGCGCGGGGCGCGCCTCGTTTCGGACGATCTCGTCCTCCTTGAGGAGGTCCCTGCCGGATTTGCTGCTCGCTGTGGGTCACCAGCTCTCCGGCTCCGGCCGCAAACCGCCGAGGCGCTCTGGGGCAGTTTCGAGTCGCTCCGACCGATCTGGTCAAGCCCGAGGGCAGCCCGGTACAAACGGTATCTTGACCTCGCTGGGAATGACGCAGGAGGGCAGAGCGCGGTTCCGCTCGCCGCCATCATCGTGCTGGGTTCCCGCCTTCCTGGAGCCGAAACGGCCTCGTTCGAGCCACTGCCGCCGGCCCCGGCGCTAGCGACGCTCATGGCCCATCGACCGGCTGATTTCCTGTCTGATCGTGAAGGGCATGTCCGCGATTTCGCGCTACTAAGCCGGTTGGCCTCCCGGATCCCGATAAACCGGCTCTGCTGGCCGGATGGCTTCGAGGGATTGGATCTGCTCAGTGAGAGGGTGCTCACCGAGTGTTGCCCGCGGGCCTGAGCGTCGAAAGCAGCGGAATGACGGGCTTGCCCGAGACGCTGGCGCTGGTCCGTCCCGCGCTTGACCCGGTACTGATCTCGCCCGTCATGCTCGACCGGATTGAGCGAGTCGCCCGGCTCCTGGCTCCCATTCATCGGGCGGGATTCGAATGCCGGCTCGAAGCCGGGGACTCGCAGGTTGACTTCCAGCAATGCGTCCTCGGTGCTGACGGAGAGCCTGCGGCGCTCGCCGAAGCAATTGCCGCAGCCGGGGTGGCCGCCGGTGGGCCATTGTCGCCGGCGTGGCAAGCGATCCACCGGCTGTGCGGGGAGTGGAGCACCGCTCGAAGCCAGCTCGCCGAAGTGCTGCAGGAGATGTGGTTGGAGTTCGATCTTCCCGAGACGCTTGCCGCTCGCTTCACGGACCTCCGTCCTTCGGTTTTTGCGCGATTCCGCCGTACCGAAGGCAGCGTCACCTCCTCGTTAACGCCGCACGCTACGATCCTCAAGCAGCTGGCGGGAAAGGCGGACGCTGAACTGCTCCAGGCCGCGGTGGAGCGTTGCGCTGCGGCCTGCTCGGAGCCGGCGTGGATCAGCCACCTCGGCGTCATGCTGGGACGCGATTCAGCAGGCCTCCGGGTTAATGTGAGCGGAGTCGCTGTCGAAGAGCTGGAGCCTTTCCTCGAACGGGTCGGGTGGCGCGGTGATGGGGCGCGCATTGCGCGCCTCGCGGAAGAGCTCCTCCAGTTCGTCGATGGCGTGGTCGTCTGTCTCGCCGTCCGGGAGACGATCCATCCTCGGCTGGGGCTCGAGTGTTTCTTCGCCCCACGACCAGGTGCTGACGCTCGCTTGAAATGGCTGCTCGGAAACCTGGTGAGACGAGGTCTTTGTGCCCCCGAAAAGCGCACCGCCTTGCTCGGCTGGCCCGGGTTGCTCACCCCGCTCGATGCGGCCGCTCCCTGGCCCGACGGGCTGATTCTGCGAGACCTGCTGGGAGCACCTTCCCGATTAGGAGCTTTGACTCGGCGCTGGAGTCATGTAAAGCTCGACTGCACGCCCGGCCATCCGCTGCGCTGCAAAGCCTATTTCGGCTTCGCGCCGGCGTGGCTGGAGGCAGCCGATCCGGCGCCTGCTGCTGCGAAGCCCGGCTCGGAGGCCATGAGGCATCCCTTCGCCGAATCCCGCGTAGGCGCAATCCGCAGTCGGCCTCTGGGTCAGGACCGGAAGCTCCGCAGCCTTCTGCGGGGCGCAATGGAAGCGGCCACCGGCTTCCTCCTTCGCGCCCGCACCCAATCCGGCCTCTGGCGAGACTTTTTTTCTGACAAAAGTCTTGGCACTGGCGAGGTGTACGTGAGTGCGTACGTTGCCTGTGCCTTAACCCAGTGCCAGTTGAAAAAAGGAGCCCTAACCCGGCGCGCCCTACATACGGCTCGCGCAACCTGGGATCGCCTGCTGGCGCGCCATGGCCCGGAGGATGGCTGGGCATGGAACCCTTTCTGCCCGCAAGATGCCGATTCGACCGCGTGGGCTCTCCGGCTCGCGCAAGGCTGGGATGAGCTTGGCAGCGCGCGAGCAACCCATGCGCGGAAGTTCTTGCTCCGCCAAATGTCGCCGGATGGGGGCATTTCCGCGTATCCTCCCGGCGTAATCCGGCCCCTGGGAAGCGGCGATGGCTGGGCCACCCCCCACGCCAGCATCACAGCGGTGGCTGCGGTGCTCGGCCTGGGACCGGGGCCGCTGGAATTTCTGCGCCGCGCCCAGCTACCTGATGGTTCCTGGACCGATTACTGGTGGGACGACGACGAATTCGTCACGGCCCGTGCTGTTGAGGCCCTCCGTCGCGACGCGAGCCCGGAGAACCACCCCCTAATACGCCGCGCGGTTCGGTGGGCCGCTGGACGCCTCGGAGAGCTGGGCTCGGCACACGGATCACCTTTTGCAACGGCGCTCTGCCTAGAAGTCCTGGCTCCCGCTGCAGGCCGAGGACCCT
>DASYPD010000136.1:0-2105 GCA_036007005.1 Gemmatimonadales bacterium | reverse complement strand
AGCTGGTTTTGCATCATCAGCTCGATCGTGCCCAGCTTCAGCAGCGTGGGCCCGCCGGGCAGCAGGTGAAGATCAGCGTGCCGGGATCGAGCAGGCCCAAGCTCAAGCCCGAACTGTGGCTCATCAGGTGGCGGACGGTGACCGGGCTGTGCCCCGGCTCGGTGTCGTCGACGTGCGTGGCGCGGGCTTGAGCACGCGGCGCCCGCCGAGCTGCGGCCGGTAGCGCTCGATCGGGTCGTCGAGCGCGAAGCGGCCCTCCTTCCACAGCGGCAGCGCCGCGCACGAGGTGACGAGCTTGGTGCTGGAGAAGATGCGAAACAGGTGTTCGGTGGCAAGCGGGATGCGCTGCTCGCGGTCGGCTCAGCCGGCGCAGCCCACCTCGACTAGCTTGCGCCCGCGCAGCACCGTGTGCGAGATGCCCGCGAGCGGCCCCTGGTCGACATAGCGTTGCATTGCAGCGCGCGCGGCGCTGAAGTCGTATTCGCTCGCTGCGGCCTTGTCGAGGCCCCCGCGGCATCGCCGCGGGCCGCGCCAGTGCAGCCGCCGCGATGACGGGCCCCGCGACCTGCGCGTGGCCGCGACTGATCCCTGCCGGTGGGCCGCGATCCAGAGCGGGACGCCCGCAGGAGCGAGGAGAGGTGAACGCCCCGTGTCAGAGCCGATGCTGACGATTCACAACCGGCATCCGGCGACGTGCGGGATCCCGCCGTCCTTCAGCACCGAGGCCGCCGACCTTAGATCGGCTACTTCGAGAACCGGCACGGCGAGCAGTGGATCTTCACGTTCGATCGCGCGACGCGGGAGGCGAGCCTCCGGGGCGGGGACGCCGGCTGGGACACCGCGCACCCGGTGCGTGACGGACGCGTCGACGGGCTGATCCTCGCCGCCCGAGGAGGGCGGAACCTGTCCTTCTTGAGGTCTTGTTCTATAAGGATGGCGATGCGCGGACTGACCTTCATGCCTCTCTTCTCACAGGAGGCCTTGAACCTCGACGGCAGGCCAGGGGGCAGGGAGATGTTGGTTCTTTCGTAGTGTGTAGTCATGTGTATCGCGATGGAGGCGGTGGTATTTATCTACTGGATGTGGCCGGTGCCGCAGCCGCAAACGCCGGTAGCAGGCCGACCCTATACTCCGAGCTTCCCGCTGATGGAAGCGGTCTTCGACGCGACCGCGCAGATGGACGTCCACTACTGCTCGCGCCTGCTGCCGGGCCGGTACCAGCGCGCCAACGTACCCCTCTCCCAGCCGGTCCCCCTCGATGACGTCTCGGCGGCCGCTATCGAGGCCATGCGCTGTGCGACCAGCGCCTACATCCAGCAGTCGCCCGAGTGGGCCGCCTTTCGGACCTGGATCAGCACGAACTTCGGCTGACGGCGGGCGGCCACCCTGAGGCAGCGCGGGCCCGGCGCCGGCGGTCTGGTCAATGCCACAAATAGCGTGACGTCACCGCCCGCCTAGTGTAGAGTCCCGCGAGGGCTCGGGGTTGTGCCGCTGTCCTACATTCCACGTGGAGAAAGACCGTGAGAAATGTGATTGTGGCTGGCCTCACGCTGCTGCTCTTCGGGGTCGGTATCGCTTCCGCCCAGACGGCTGTTACTCCGGCAACCTCGTCGCTGCCAGCCACTGAGCCCGGTCGATTCAGCATCAGCGCCGAGGGCGCCAAGACTTTCCTCCGCGGCGAGGATCTCGACACCGGCGCCAACCCCGGCTTCCGCCTCACCGCCGGCTACGCCTTTACCGACCGCTGGGGCGTCGGGGCAGCTTCTTCGACATCCCCTCGCGCTACACCAGCCAGAGCGTCAGCTCCGCCGGCCAGATGCGATGGTAAGATCGTCGGCGCTCAATAGCCAAGGCACAGGGTATCTATCGAGAGGAGCGCTTATGCGCAACGCGTTGGCGGCTGCACTCGTTCTCGCACTTGCCCTTCACGAAGGAGTGGCCGCAGCGCAGGCCGACCGTCCCGTTTCGGAGCGCCCGGGGCCCTTCAGTTTCAGTGCGGAGGCGCTGATCTGGTGGTTCAAGAGTAGCCCCACCCCGGTGCCGATCATCGCCGACGCTCCGCTCAGCCTCTCGGACTCCAAGGTCCTTCTCGGCGGAGAGAACCT
>DASYPD010000135.1:0-11174 GCA_036007005.1 Gemmatimonadales bacterium | reverse complement strand
GCCGCGCTCGACTGCAGGCCAGCGGGCGGCGTGGTTGGCCGGCTGGCGGCGCGCGGTGGCAGCGGCCCTGCACTGGGCCCGGAGCGGCTCCTAGCCCAGAGCTTTGCGCACCTGCTGCAGGATCTTCTTGCCCGACGGCATGACGCCGAGGATGACCAGCGGACCCCCCTCAAACACCAGCACGCCGTCGACCAGGACTTTGTACTCCCCATAGCGGCCGTGGACGGCATCCACCTCAGTCTTGAGCTCCCGGCGGAGTCGCGCCGCCACCCGGACGGCGTGCAGCCCCGAAATTCAATACGCGCAGTAACGAATCACGACGCGGGCCATGCTCCTCTCCTTTCTCATCGCCGATCCCCCGGAGCGCAAACGTGAGTGACCACCTCGAGCATCATGTACCAATAAGGTGCAAGGAAGCTGCTTTCAGCTGCTCTTCACATAATAATCTTCAGGCTCGAAGTGCGAATCATAAGCTCAGCTTCAACTGACAAACCAACGATGTCGGTCGAGCAACCCTGTCCGGCCTGCCGGGCGCTTGCGACCAGTTCCAGGAGGCAGCCATCCGCCAGCCTGGCGGAGCCTCGGGTAGCCCATAGCCGATAGCCGCTAGCCTATAGCCGTATATTTGAACAAAGGGGGAAACGGAATGAAGGCTGGCACCAAATTCCTGCTTGGGGCGCTGGTAATCGTTGCCGGCGTTGCCGGGCTGATCGTCTCCGGCGTCAAGGAAACCGGGGTTTACTTCCTCACCCCCAGCGAGCTGGTGGCGAGAACCCAGGCCGATCCCACTTTTCATGATGTCGGACTCAAAGTCGGGGCGAAAGTGGTGCCGGGCTCCGTTCGGCGCGACCCCAGCTCCCGCACGATCGATTTCCGTATCAGCGACGGCGCGCACGAATTCCCGGTCAGGTACACCGGGCTGGTGCCCGACACGTTCACCGATGCGAGCAACATCGAAGTGATCGTCGAAGGCAAGTATGGCCGCGACGGCGTCTTCCACGCGACCGAAGTCCTCGCCAAGTGCGGCTCACGCTACGAAGCGGAGATCCAGAAATCCCGCAAGGCCTGACGTGACGCTCCTCGGACAATTCAGTTTGTGGCTCGCCCTGCTCACCGCCCTCTGGGGCGCGGGAGTGGTATTTCTGGCTCGCTGGCAGGAGCGCCCCGAGCTGGCCCGCACCGCGACGCGCACTTCCTACGCAGTCTGCGCCGCCCTCGTCGTCGCCGCGCTGTGTCTCTGGAAGGGTTTGCTTTCGCACGACTTCAACATCGAGTACGTCGCGCAGTACACCGCGCGCAATCTTCCCACCTCCTATGTGCTGGCCGCGTTCTGGGCGGGCCAGAAGGGGAGCCTGCTCTTCTGGGCCACCATCCTCTCGATCTTCGGGATGATCGCCCAGAGCGTCACCAGCCGCCGTCACGCCGCGCTGCTGCCCTACGTCGCGGGGATCACCAACCTGGTGGTCGCCTTCTTCGTCATCACCATGCTCTTCTCGGCCAATCCCTTCGAGCGGCTGCTCTTCACCCCGGAGGACGGCCGTGGCCTGAATCCCCAGCTGCAGAACCCGGGGATGACGATTCATCCGCCGATGCTCTACCTCGGCTATATCAGCATCACAATTCCCTTTGCCTTCGCGATGGCGGCGCTGATCTCCAAGCGGCTGGACACCGGGTGGATCCACGCGATGCGGAAATGGACCATCCTGTCCTGGCTCTTCCTGTCGGCGGGCATCACGTTGGGGATGTGGTGGGCCTACGTCGAGCTGGGCTGGGGCGGCTACTGGGCCTGGGATCCCGTCGAGAATGCGAGCCTGCTCCCCTGGCTCACCATGACGGCATTCCTGCATTCGGTGATGATCCAGGAAAAGCGCGGGATGCTCAAGCGCTGGAACGTCGGGCTCATCGTCGCGTCGTTCCTGCTCAGCATCTTTGGGACGTTCATCACCCGGAGTGGCGTCATCGCCAGCGTGCACAGCTTCACCCAGTCGGGCGTGGGCTATTTCTTCCTGGGATTTCTGCTGCTCGCCGGGATACTCGCTTTCGCCCTGCTCTACATTCGCTGGCCGCTGCTTGAGCCCGAGGCCCAGCTGGAGTCCCTGGCAAGCCGGGAAGCCGCCTTCCTGTTCAACAACCTGGCGCTGGTGGGGATCGCCTTCTCGGTCCTCTGGGGGACGCTCTTCCCGATTCTCTCCGAGGCCGTGCGCGGCACCAAGATTACGGTGGGGCCACCCTTCTTCAATCGGGTCAACGTGCCGCTCGGCTTGTTCCTGCTGGCGCTCACCGGGATCGGCCCCCTCATCGCCTGGCGCAAGGCCAGCCCGGAGAATCTCCGCCGCCAATTCACCGCGCCGCTCGGTAGCGGGTTAGGGGTGGCAGCCCTTCTCTTGGCGCTGGGCATCCGGGATCTTTACGCGGTGATGGCGTGGGCGCTCGCCGGGTTCGTGGCTGGCACCGTGACGCAGGAGTTCTGGCGTGGGGTCCGGGCGCGCCACCGCATTCACGGCGAGTCGCCGGTGGTGGCGCTGTCACGCCTGATCTCCCGGAACCGCCGGCGCTATGGTGGGTACGTCGTGCACCTCGGCTTTCTGACCTACATCGTGGCCTTTGCCGGGATGGCCTTCAAGGTGACGCGGGAAGTCACCCTGACCCCGGGACAAAGCGCGGAGCTGCGCAGCCCCTTCGGACAGACCTACCGGTTCACCCACATGGGCGTCTCGCAGTATCCGCAGCTCAATCGCTTCGTGTCCGCCGCGACACTCGAAGTACGCAAGGATGGCGTCCGGCTGGGGCGGATCACCTCCGAGAAGCGGCAGCATCTCGACAGCTTCGGGCGGAACAGCTTCGAGCCGTCCACCGAAGTCGGGATCTGGAGCAATCTGCGGGAAGATCTCTACGTGGTCTACGCGGGTTCGGTGAACGGGACGGAGGAGGCGACCTATGCCATCACCCTCAATCCGCTGGTGATGTGGGTCTGGCTGGGTGCGGGGATACTCATCACCGGTGGGATCATCACCATGTGGCCGGGCGGGCCGGTGATCACGCAGCGCCGGCGCAGCGAAGCCCAGGCGGGTTATGAAGCTCCTCTGGTAGGCGCGGGAGTCGAGGGATGACCCGGCGGGAGCTCTTCCGCCGCGCTGCGGCCGTTGCCCTGGTCCCGGCGCTGCTCGCCCGCCGGGCGGATTCGCAGGCGGGCCAGAAATCCCCGCAGGAGCCACCCGCCGGCGACCGGCTGTATGACCCGTCGATGGTGCAGCAGCGTCCGGAGGTGACCGCTCTGGACAACGATCCCCTGATCAAGACCCTCGAGCATCGCCTGAAATGCACCTGTGGCTGCAACCTCGATATCTATACCTGTCGCACGACCGACTTCACCTGTACCTACTCGCCGTCATTGCACCGCGAGGTCCTCTCCCTTCGTCGGGAGGGCAAGTCTCCCGACGAAGTCGTCGCTGCGTTCGTGGCCAAGTATGGGGAGCAGATCCTGATGGCCCCGAAGCCGGAGGGCTTCAATCTGGCGGGTTATCTGCTGCCAGGGACGGTCGTGGTGGTGGTTGGCGCCCTGCTGGCCGCGGTACTCGTGCGGCGCGGCCGGCGGCAGACGCAGCCGGCAGCGGCCATCGTTGCCGCCCCGGTTCCGGGAAACCCCACCGATGACGAGCGCCTGCAGCAGGCCCTCGCCGAGGTCGAGGATTAATGGCCCTCGAAATCGCGGCCGCTCTGAGCCTGGGCCTGCTAGTGCTCTGGCTCGTGTTCGAGCCGACCCTCAAGCCCGGAAGACCCGACCTTTCGCTGCTCGAGCCCGAGGCCCCGGAAGAAACCCGCCGCGGCGTGGCGCTGCTCGCGCTCAAGGAAATCGAGTTCGATCGGGAGACCGGCAAGCTCTCCGAGCGCGATTACCAGTTGCTTAAATCGCGTTACGGCGCCGAGGCCCTTGCCGCGCTCGAGGCGGAAACGGCACGGCCAAACGCGGGGATGGCGGTCACCGGCGATCCGGAAGAGTTGATTGCTGCCAGGGTTCACGCGCTCCGCTCCGCTCGCTCCACCGGGCAGCCGGTGCCGCCATCCTGTCGCTATTGTGGGCCGCGTCCCGAGCCAGGCGCGCAGTTCTGCTCGCGTTGCGGCCTTCCCCTCCACGGTTCCGGGTTCTGCTCTGATTGCGGCGCGCCGCTGCCTCCGGAGAGCCGCTTTTGCGCCGCCTGTGGCACCCGGGTCGCTGCCTGAGCCCCGCTCGCCTCTTACTTCTCACCTCTTACTTCTCACCTCTCACCTCTCACCTCTCACCGCTCACCGTCCAAACCGCCAGTACACTCCCGCTGCCAGGGTCCTGCGCCACGCGCTCAGCAGCTTGAAGCCCACGGGCAGGTCCTCCTTCCGAAACGGGGAGGCCGGGGTGAAGCCCAGCTCTCCCTCCAGCGTGGCGACGAACGCGCGGGTTAGGACGACTTCGAGCGTCATCCCCGCCTGGCCTCCCAGAATGGTGCGGGTGGGAGAGCCCGCTCCCGTCCATCGTTCGAGGCCCAACGCCAAAGACGGACGCAGCGCCGGTCCCCCCCGCAGCCGGACCAGGCGAGTCGAAAGCGCTGCGGTGAAGACGGCCACATCGAGTGCATTCGGGGCAATAACGCTGGCTCCCGGAGTCCCTGCCGCGTCGTCCCCCAGGCCTTGCACCCGGAGGCCCGCCTGCCCGTAGCGTGCCGCGACGGCAAGACGGAAGTGTTCCCGCCCGTAGGCCACCCCGAGGCCCCACATCGTCGGACGGTAGGGGGCGAATTCAAGGGTCGCTCCGTCCGAGTCTTTGCCGCGAGTGACTGAGCTGAAATTGCTTACCCCGATCGAGAGCCCAAGCGCCCAGCGGCCGCGGACCAGAGCGGGCGCTGACTGCGCGTGCGTCGCTGGCGCGAGCGAACACCCCAGGAGAACGAGCCAGCCGGTCAGTCGTATCACCTCGAAGCCTCCCTCAGCGCATTTCGAGTCTGATGGCGCCTTGCGTAACGGTATTCTCTCCCTTCACGATCCAGTTTGCGCCGGGGAAGTACTCCCGCGCCACAGCGTCTTCGATCGCGATTCCCACCACGTCGTCCTGCGACGTCAGGAAAGACCACACGGACTTCAGGATGGCGAGAAGCGACTTTGCCTGCTTGAAGAGCTTGATGGCGACGAGCGTGTCCTTCCCGCCCGTGAGTTGCCCGTAGTTCGCCACAATGAGCGAGACCAGCCTCGCGAAGCGGGAGGAATCAGTCTTGATGGCGCAGGCCACGTCGTCATCCTCGAGAATCAGGATGCGTACCGCCTGACTCGGATGCTCGGCCTTGTACGCGTCCAGTTGCGCCTGGCTGAACAGGAGCACACTCCCGCTCCACTCCGTGTCATCCTGATTGAAGTAGTAGGGAGCGCCGGCATGCTCGCCCGCACATTGATAGCTCTTCATGCTGCTCGAGCCCCCGTCCTGGCCCAGGATATGGACCTCAAACTCGGGAGCCCCTTTCAACCAACCCTCAAATGTCGAATTGAACTTGGCATAGGTCATGTACAGCCCGGGCGAGCTGGTCGCCGATCCGTTCAGGCCTCCGCTCCCATCCCAGCTTCCTCCTGATCCGCCCCCTCCGCTGGGATCCTCGTCGTAGATCTCCGTCCCGGACGGGCGCGGAACGGCGCCAAAGTCCAGCTCCGCCCGCTCCAGCGCGATGACGGGAACACTCGGCGGCCGGTCCGGATCGAGCAGCTGCCGGTTCCCTCTGGGGTCGAATGCCACCGGGACTGCATGATCGGCCTCGGCCGTGGCCACCAGCAGGTTCACCTCTCCATGCCAGCCTTTGCGGTGGGCGGGAACCGGGAGGTAGAGCTCGATGGGAGCCGACCGATCGAGGTCGGCGGAGACTTCCGCCTCCAGCGACTTTGCCAGCTCGGCGAGCCGGTGCTTCAGCCTGCCGCCGTCCGAGCCAAGAAATTGTTGCAGGTGGATCTTGCCTTCGCGGTGGTGGCTCTGCTGCACGGCCTGGAGAACCGTGGCGCGGAACTCGGCGTCCTGCAGCGCCAGGGCGAAGGCGCGGGCGAGTCGCTCGTGTCTCCCTTGCTCCTCCGAGGAGGCTTGGGCTACAGCCGGCGCTCCAGACGGGGCAGTGGGACGCGGCTCCAGCGGCGAGCTACGCTCGGCGCACGCCGCGGTGAGTAGAAGCGCGGCCAGCGCGGCCGCGCGGCGAACGAACTGTGACATCGGTGCCTCCTTGGGCATGAAGCCGTCCCACGCCGGGCTGACGCAGGTGCGGGACTGCCAAGGTGGAACCGCTGGTCACTGCCGACGGCACCGGGAAAATGCGGGCCGGTGCGAAAAGCGCGGCTTCAGGCGTCGAGAGCTGCGAGCCGGCGAAGCCCGATCTGGAGGGGAAGCACGGTGGTGAGAGCGCACAGGACGAAAACGGCACCCATCGCCAGCAGAAGGGCAGTCGAGGAGCCCGCCGCCTCACCGGCCTGCCAGGCGCGGAGGTGTTCGGCCACCGGTACCGCTTCAATCACGATGATGAGGGTGAGTAGGCTGACCGCGGCCATCATGAAGACGAGGCCACCAAAGCTGGTCGGGATTTGTGCCGCATTCTCGGTTTCGAATTGCGGAAACAGCACGCCCAACCCCAGCGCCAGCGCGCCGACGGCGAGAGTGTAGCACACCGTCGTCATGAGACTGAGCAGCAGCATGAACGGAGGCGCTTGCAGCATGAGGTTGGTCACCATCGCGATGCCGAGGGCCAGACCCAGCAGCGGCAGCGTACCCACCCAGTATTTGCTCCACAACATCGCCTTGAGATCGAGCGGGCTCGACCGCAGCAGCCAGAGCTGGCGGCCCTCGAGGGAGACGGCCGGAAAGATGAAGCGCGCCGCAATGGCCGACAGCACGAATCCGCCCAGGCCCTGATTGAGAAACACCACGAGGGTGACCACGACGTAGGGCACTTTCTCACCCGTATACAGCGGTAGCGCGCGAATGTTGAAGACATACACGATGAGCAGGACCGCCAGGAGAATGAGCTGACTCCATTGGGTCGCGTCGCGGAAAAAGACTTTGAGATCTTTGAGCACGAATTCCCGGCGGGTGACCGGAAGCCACGCGAGCAGACGGCGCACCAGGCGGTGCCAGACGGTGCCCCCCATCCTGCGATTGGCGCCTTCCTGCGATTTGGTAAATCCCGGCATGTACAACCGGCGATGGAACGATGCGCCGATCACGATGAACGCACCGGCAGTGCTCCAGAGCAACAGCAGCGGGAGCGGATCTCGGACCCGCAACAGCCAATTCATCAAAGCGCTCGCGGCCCATTCGCTCGGCAGCAGCGGATGGGTCGGTGCGCTCAGCTTTGCGATGAAATCGAGCAGGTTGCGGTAGCCTTCCGGCGTGGAGAGCTGCTCGGGCTGCGCCAACCGAAGAAACAGCACCAAGCCCGCTATCACCGACAGTGCAACCAGGCTCAACAAATCGCGCGCCCGGCGGGCCGGAAACACGTTGACCAGCACGAGCGTGATGACGGACCCCACCACAGTGGGGAGCAGGAAGAAAGGCAGCAATGTTCCGAGCGCCACGAGCGGAAAGAGCGGTCCACCGCCAAAAACCACTCCATAGGCAGTCAGAATGGGAACCACCATCAGCACGACCATCCAGGAGGAATGCGCCAGCGTTTCACCGAGTTTGGCCAGATAGAACCAGATCCAGTCGACCGGCGCAGCGACCAGCATGTCCAGGTCTTTCGCCAGGAAAAACGTCGACAGCGCGGTGACCAGGTTGGAGAGCAGCAGGATCGCGGCGAAGGAAAGCAGCCCCACGGCCAGCAACTTGCCGGCCAGCAGGGGGCCGATTTCTTCGACGCCTTTGATGAACTTGAGTACCCGATAAGACAGCCCGAACACCGCAAGCCAGAACCCGCCGCCAAGGAGCGCGAGGAGCAGCGCCCTGGCCCCGGACCCAGAACGGGCCTGCCGCAGCCGGGCCAGCTGGCTGCGCCATTTGGGCGCAAGAATCTCCAGCACCCCGGCGGAGCCAAGCGGAGCGTCAGGAATCGAAAAGCTCACTCAGCTCCCGCTCCGCTAACCCGCCAGTAAGCTTCAGGAACAGCTCCTCCAGCGAGGCATCGCCGGAGGAGGTGTGCGCCCGCAGCTCGTCCATGGTTCCCGCCGCCACGATTCGTCCGGCTTGCACGATGGCGATGCGGTCGCACATCGCCTCTGCGATCTCGAGCGTGTGGGTGCTCATCAGCACCGTGCCTCCCCGGCCGGCGAACTGACGCAGCAGATCCTTGAGCAGCCGGGCGGACTTCGGGTCCAGGCCCACCATCGGCTCGTCCACCACGATCACTTCGGGACGATGGAGTAACGCGCTTCCGATGATGAGCTTTTGCCGCATCCCATGGCTGTAGGACTCGGTGAGCTCGTCTTTCCACGGCAACAGGTCGAAAAGCTCCAGCAGCTCATCGATGCGCCGGTCGATGCTGGCGCCGTCCTGGCCATACAATCCGGCGACGAAGCGCAGGAACTCGGCTCCGGTGAGCTTGTCGTACACAAAGGGGCGGTCCGGGATGAACCCCATGCGGCTCTTGGCCCGCAAGGGTTCTCCCCACAGATCGATTCCGGCGATTCGGATGGTCCCGGCGGTGGGTTGCAGGATTCCCGCGATCATGCGCATCGTGGTGGTCTTGCCGGCCCCATTGGGGCCGAGCAGGCCATAGAGCGCTCCCGGGGGAATCGTCAGAGTGATTCCATCCACGGCGGTGAAGCGGCCGTAGCGTTTGGTGAGACCGGTGAGCTCGATCATCGCGGTGAGCGGAGCGGCAAGAAGCGCGCCGAGGCCACCAGGGGCAACAGATCGACCGGGCGGCTGCGTTCACCGATGCTGAAGCGTACCAGAGAGGTCGACGCCGGCAGCTGACCGAACGTCGGATCGGCGGCGATCCAGCGGCCCTGCCAGAGCTCGGTCCAGGAGTGTGCGAAGCTGCCTTCGGGAAGCACCGCGATTCCGCTCACCGCGCGGGCGGGAATGCCGCTCGCCAGTGCCAGTGCCGCGAGCAGGCGCGCCTTGCCGTCCGGGCCGCCGCGCCGCGCGCGCAAGGTGCCGCCGGCGGTTCCGACCGCGGTCATCCCGAGGTCGGTCGCGATCTGTTGGCTGACCCAGCGGGTTAGCGCCCTGACACTGTCGGCGGCCGTGCCGGCGTGGTCCACCGCACGCTTCGCGGCGGCGCGAATCTCTTCATCTGCGGCGGCCAGCTCCGCGGCCGCTCCGAGCCCGCGCCGCGCTTCCGCTTTGCTTTCTCCGTCCACCCCATCACGCCAGACGGTCAGCGTTTCCCCCCGCAGGGATTGGCGTCCCCCGTTCAGCTGGCGGGCTGCACCGGCCGCGGACGCTGCCGAATCCGCGCCCCACAGAAACTGGCGCAGCGGGACGCTCGCATCGGGAAGCTGGCCAGCCGTAGCCAATGCGCGCATTCCAGGAATCGCGCGCCGCCACGCGGAACTCTCTGCTTTGCGCCCGCGGCGGTAGTTGTTGCCCACGATTTCAAACGCCGAGCGGACCAGCGTGAGTCCTCCGTCGGTTTCCTGCCGGACGAGCGCACCACCCCGGTCCACCCAGGAGTGCGTCGGCGCGCCGGGCGCGTCATGATCGAGCCGCCAGGCCCGGACCGTATCGGTGGTCGCCGGCACCCAGGCGGCGGAGCTGGAATCCCACACCGCGCTGTCCGGCACCACGAAAGTGGATTCCGCCGCAACCCGGATTTCCAGGCGCCGGATCGCTCCAGCTCCGAGCTCGATCAGGGGAAGCGAGAACCGTTCGCCCACCCGCAAGTGGCCGCCGAAGGCTGCGCGGTAGGCGAGCATTCCCGGCAGGATGGCGTCCGGATCGACGCGGAATCTCAGCGGTCCGGTTGTCTCGCCCTCCCCCTCGACGTCACTCAGGCTCAGGATCGAGTCGGCCCCGAGCGTGGCGTCGAGCCGCTCGCCCGGACCGATCCCGAAGACGCGACGCGTAAAGCTGCGCAGCCGCAGCGCACGGGAGAGATAGTACTGCTGACCCCGGGCCAGCTGCCGGGTGGAATCGCCGACCGGGAGGTCGAGCACGAACTGCTCGCTGAGCCGCACGCCATCCACCAGGGTGTCAGCCGCGAGATTGAGCTGCCCGATCTGGCGGCCCTCCGCCAGCACGGCGAAGTACTGAGCGCCGGGCTCGAGGCGGCGGGTCCGCTCGGCGGTCGTGGTCGCCGCTTCCTGGGCAAACTGCCGGCGGGCGAGCCAGGCCAGCATCACGGCCCAGGCCAGCAAGAGGAGCCGGCCGATGTTGCGGCGGGTTATGCCGACCTCCATCAGCGGATCGCCACCTCGCGAGCCTTCCGGTGCATAGCCATCGCGTCGTCGCTGCGTCCCATGCGATCGAGCAGCCGACCCATCAGCTTGTAGCTGCGCGGATCGGCGGGAGCGAGCACCGCCGCTCGCTCCAGCGCCACGAGCGCCGCGACGAGGTCGCCCTGAGCCTGCAGCGCCTCGCCGAGGTAATAGGTGGCCTCGGGATCGTCGGGCGCGCAGCGGAGCGCTTCGCGGAACGCTTCGATCGCGTCGCCGCCCCGTCCCCGTCGCAGGAGGGTCACGCCCAGCTGAAAATGGGCGGCCGCGAATCCCGGGCGATGCCGGATCGCATCCCGCAGATCGCGTTCGGCTTCTCCCGTGCGGCCGGCTCGCGCGAGCAGATCGCCCCGGCGAACCAGAATCAGCACGGGATCCGCGGCGTCCCCCAGGGCGCGATCCAGTTCGGCCAGCGCCGTTTCCGTCTCGCCGCCGCGCTCCAACAGCTCGGCGAGAGTAGCCCGTGCGGCGGCGTCCTGGGGCCGGTCGTCGAGGTAGCGTCGCAACAGCAGGATCGCGTCGAGTCGGCGGCCCAGTGCCGCGAGCGCGAGCGCCTCGCGCGGGACCCGCACCGGTTCCGGTTCGGCGTCCGAGCTCGTCAGCGGAAGCAGCGGTCCCGGGATATCGGCGCCGAAGGGCCGCAGCCAGGCGATCTCGTCGGCTTCCGGACCGATCGCGTCGCCTTCGAGGTCGATCCGGTCGAATCCTTCGCTGGCCGATTCGTCGGGTTCGGGGGCTCGCGAGTTTCGGAGACGGCGCATGGTTGGAAAGTAAGCTATTGGCTATTGGCTACTGGATGCCCC
>DASYPD010000134.1:0-7007 GCA_036007005.1 Gemmatimonadales bacterium | reverse complement strand
GACTACGATCTGAGCGCGCCGCGCCTGAACCTGCTTTTTCACGGCTCGGTGTCGCGCTTCGCGGGGCCGGCGCTGAACCAGATGCTGGTCAATTACGAGGGTCTCCGGATTCGCAGTGGGGAGCTCGATTCGCTCTGGTTCGACGTGACCGTGCGCGACGACACGGCCACCGGCAAGCTCAAGCTGCTCTATCACGATCTCGCGATCGAGACCCTCGACAAGGTTTCCGGGGATCGCAGCCTCGGCGATGTGTTCAGGACCTTCGTCTTCAATCACTTCAAGCTGCGGAGCGAGAATCCCTCCGGCGACGACGCCCCGCGCGTGATCGCCCTCTGGCACCTGCGGCTTCCCGAGGACGGCTTCTTCCGGACGTTCTGGCACACCCTGCGGGCGGGAATCTTCCAGACCCTGGGGATCGCGGCGTCGCGCGGTAGCTCCCCCGGCTGAGTGGAACCAGGCCGAGCACGCCGCAACCGCATCCTCGCGGCGATTGCCCTCTTCAAGTTCGCCAAGGCGGCGGTGCTGGTCACCGTCGGGATCGGGGGCCTCCGCTTGCTCAACCCCGTCGCGGCCGTGCGGATCAGGCACGGGATCGCTGTCTTGCTCCTGCACCTGCATCCCCGCGCCATGCCCGCCGTCGAGGCCCAGTTGCTCCGGCTGACCCATGCCCGGCTGGAGTTGTTCAGTATCCTCGCGTTCGCCTGGGCGACCCTGTTCGCGGGGGAGGGGTTCGGGCTCTGGAAGGCCAGACGCTGGGCGGAGTGGCTCACCGTGGTGGCGACGTCGTCGTTCATCCCCCTGGAGTGCTACGGCCTGATCCGCCACCCCACCTGGCCGCGCTTACTGACCATCGTCGTGAATCTGCTGGTCGTCGGGTACCTGTTGTGGAAGCTGGGACACCTGCCGGGGATAGCCAGCCCACGACTCGCCGTGCCCGAGGATCGAGCACTGGTCTCCACTCGGAAGATTTCCTAGCTTGCATCCTATGCCGCGCAGCTCCTTTGCTCCGCTCGCCTTCGTGTGCTTGCTGCTCGGCTCGAGTGCGGCCGCTCCTCGCACTCAACAGCTCGAGGTACTGGCCAATCCGAACCGCAATTCCGCCGGCGTGCTCGCGAACGGGGTCCTCACGATCCACCTGGAAGCCGTCGCGGGCCTCTGGCACCCCGACGCGGACAGCGGGCCCGGGCTCTCGGTGCTGGTGTTCAGAGAGGAAGGTCATCTGGCCCAGGATCCCGGTCCGCTGATCCGGGTGCCGGAGGGGACCGAGATTCGCGCGAGCATCCGGAATTCGCTGACAGCCACGACACTCATCATTCACGGATTGCACACCCGGCCGGCCGAGGGCGATGATACGCTGCAGGTGGCATCCGGCGCGGTGCGCGAAGTGCGTTTCGCAGCGGGAGCGCCCGGCAGCTACTTCTACTGGGCGACCACGAGCAACTCCAGCATCAGCCGCCGGCTGGGCCCGGACAGCCAGCTTTCCGGGGCTTTCATCGTCGATCCCAAGAGCCCCGACTCGAGAGCTAAGGAACGGATTCTCCTGATCACCGTGGCGCAGCGCCCTGGCGCTGCAGCGAATCCGGGGGACGAGGACAGGATCTTCGCGATCAACGGAAAGAGCTGGCCTTACACCGAGCGGCTCAGCTACACGGCGGGCGACAGCATTCGATTTCGGTTGATCAACGCAAGCGCCGCGCTTCACCCCATGCACCTGCACGGCTTTTACTATCGGGTCGAGCGTCGCGGCAATGCGGAACGGGAAACCCGCTATCCTCCCGAGCAGCAGCGACTCGCCGTGACCGAGCTCATGCTGCAGGGTACGACCATGACGCTCGCCTGGAGCCCTGATCGCCCCGGCAACTGGGTGTTTCACTGCCACATGGCGGCCCACATCAGCAGCGCCCTGCGGCTTTCGCCCGAAAGCCACCCGGACAATCATCTGCTCGAGGGAATGGCGGGGCTTATCGTCGGGCTGCGGGTCGAGCCTCGCCCCGGGACGCCGCAAGCGCCGCCGGAACCGGCACGCCGTCAGCTGCGTCTGCTCGCCCGGACCGCCCCCGGCCGCTACGGCTCGTTTCCCGGGCTCGGGTTCATTCTGCAGCAGGGAACGAGCGAGCCGGCCCCCGACTCCGTGCCGCTGCCGGGTTCGCCGATTCTCCTAACCCGCGGTGAGCCGACGGCCATCACCGTGGTCAACCGCACCTCGGCCCCGATTTCGGTGCACTGGCACGGCATCGAGCTCGAGAGCTATTTCGACGGCGTCGGCGGCTGGAGTGGCGATCCGGGACACCTCGCTCCTGCAATCGCCCCGAATGATTCCTTCGTGGTTCGGCTCACCCCCCGGCGCGCCGGGACCTTCATCTATCACACGCATGCCGACGAGCTGCAGCAGCTGGCTTCGGGATTATACGGCCCGCTGATCGTGCTGGAGCCCGGACAGGCGCTCGATACGGTCACCGATCGGGTGATGCTGCTGAGCCGCGCAGGTCCCTCGCCCGACGCCCCGATCCTGCTCAACGGAATTCCGGGCAGCGTGCCGCTCGAGTTTCGCGCGGGGGTGCGCTATCGGCTGCGCTTCATCAACATCGCGGCGAGCAGTCCCTTCAGCTTCCGGCTGGTGGCGGATTCCACGGTGCTCGCCTGGCGTGCGGTCGGCAAGGATGGCTACGAGCTGCCACCGGCTCAAGCCGTACCAGTCGCCGCCCAGCTTCGCATGGGAGCGGGAGAGACCTACGATTTCGAGTTCATTCCGCCCGTGCCGGGCGAGCTTCGGCTCGAGCTCCAGGCCGGGCGAGGGCTTCCGCTGACTCCGATCCTGCTGACCATCCCAGTCCACGTTCACTAAGTTCACCGCTCACCGCTCACCGCTCACCGCTCACCGCTCACCGCTCTCCTCTCCCCACCGGCTTGCCTCCGCGCGGCAGTCCCTGCGGCAAATCCGCCAGCACGTACGCCATCACTGCCATCGCCGCCACGTTCTCCGCCAGCTCTTTCGGATCGATCTTGTCGACGTTGTCGGCCTCGCTATGGTGATACCAGAAGTAGCGCGTGCCCTCCACCACGTGTCCCAGGCCCGGCACCCCCTCGGCCATGAGGGGCCCGATGTCGGAGCCGCCGCCGCCCACGAAAGCGCTGTCCACCCCGAGCGGCCTGAACAGCGCGCTGATCTGCCGCACCACCGCGAAGGCCGAATCGTTGCCGGAGAATCCGAAGCCGCGGAACTTGAAGGTGCCGCCATCCGACTCGATCGCGGCGATGTGCTTGGCCAGCTCGGCTTGGTGTGCGTCCCGGTAGGCTAACCCGCCGCGCCCGCCGTTCTCTTCGTTGGTCCAGCCGACCGCGCGAATGGTGCGCCGGGGGCGGAGCCCCAGCGAGCGGAGCAGCCGCACCGCTTCCCACGCGATCACCACGCCGCCCGCGTCGTCCATCGCCCCGGTCCCCACGTCCCACGAGTCGATGTGCCCGCCGAACACCACGACCTCCTCGGGCTGCTCGCGCCCCACCAGCTCGCCCATCACGTTGCGAGACGGCGCGTCGGGCTGCAGGTGCGCTTCCATCTCCAGTCGGACTACGATCTTCTCTCCGCGGGTCTGCATGCGGTGCAGCATCGCCGCGTCCTCCATCGCGAGCGCGGCCGCGGCGATTTTCGTCACCGTGGAGTCGTACGGCGCCATCGAGCCTGTGTGTGGCGTGCGCATGCCGAACGGGCCCACCGCGCGGATCAGGGTCGCCACCGCCCCGACCTTGGCGGCCTCGATGGCACCAATGCCGCGATACGCCACCGTTTGTCCGTAGTTGGTGAACGGCACGTCGAACAGCACGATTTTCCCCTTCGCGTCCGCCGCGTGCGCCTTGAGCTCATCGAAGCTCGACACCACCAGCACTTCGGCCTCGATGCCGCCCTTGGGCGTTGCGACGCTGCCGCCCAGCCCGAGCATCGGCAGGTTCAGGTAACGCGGCTGGAGCAGCTCCGCCTTCTCGTGCCCCCGGACCCACTTTGGCACCATGACCGGTTCGCCCCGCACATTCTCCAGGCTCTCCGCCTTCATCCGCGCGATGATCCAGTCGATCGCCCGCTCCAGCGCTTCACTTCCGCTGATCCGGTTGCCGAAGCCGTCGGTCAGCTCGGCGAGCTTGTTCCAGGCCGAGCTGTCGGCGGTGGCCGCAGCGATAATCCGGTTCGCAACGGCCTGGTATTCCCGCTGAATCGGGTTCGTCGGCTGGGGTTTCTTCTTCTGAGCGGAAACCGGCGAGGCGAACACTACAAGCGAAACACCGAGAGGAAGGACAAGACGTCCAAACATGAGCATCTCCCAGGAGAAATCTGCGAAAATCTGTGAAATCTGTGGATCAGAGGATAAGCAAACCGATCTCAACGCGCACCCGGGCAGCGTTCTGCGAGCGGACACCAATCACAGCGCGGCGCGCTCCTCTTGCACAGCGTCTTGCCGTGCAGTCGGAGCAGCTGGTGCGCCGTGACCCACCAGCGCCGCTCGTCGGGCAGCTCCGGCTTCGTCGCGGCCACCACCGATCCGTACATCCGGTCGTAGCTCGCGTGGTCCTTGCCGAAGCCGAGCCGGACGAGGACCCGCGCCCCGTTGGAATCGGGCGCCAGCGTCCGTTCACTCCCCATGATCATCAGGATACGATCGGCGCCGGGACCCGCGATACCGGGAAATTGTTTGAGCAGCTTCCGGGCGCGCGCGGGGTCCGTCCGACAGAGTGCGCGCAGCTCGGCTTGGCCCCAGTCCAGCACCAGGTTCGCCGCCCGCTGCAGCTTCTCGGCGCGCATCGCCGGCTGCATACCGCCATCCGCGGAGATGAGCTTTGCCAGCGCGCCCGGTTTCATCGCCGCGATGCGTCGAGGATCGGCCGCCGTCGCCTTGACCAGCCGGGCGTATACTTTCGCGCGGCGCGCGTCGTCGACGAGATACGCGCAGCATTCCCAGAGCACCAGCTCGAACGGATCGAGGACGGGGAGCCGCGCCGGTGGTCCGTAGTGCTGTCGCAGGCGTGCGATGGCCTCCCGAAGCGGCCAGCGAGTGGCGGGCATGGCGGACGATACTCCCCGTTGCCCGCAACCGCCATTGAGGATAGTCTCCCCGCATGAGCACCACCGCGCCGTTCCCTGTGAGGTTGACCGTCGCGGAGGCGCTGGCGCGCGTGCCCGGCCCCGCCGGAGAGCGCTTTGCTGCCCTGCTGTCGCGTGGCACGCTGAGTATCGAGCTCTATGCCCCGCGCGGGCACGATCCCCAGCAGCCGCACCGGCAGGATGAGGTGTATGTCGTCGTCGAGGGACGCGGGATATTCCGGCAGGGAACCGAGCGGCAGCCATTCGGGCCGGGTGACCTGCTGTTCGTCCCGGCAGGGGAGGAGCATTGCTTCGAGCAATTCAGCGACGATCTGGCGGTCTGGGTGATCTTCTACGGGCCGCAGGGTGGCGAGCAGTCCGTCGCCTGAGCGTTGCAACCAACCGACCCCGGTCGGCGTCATATTCCCATCGGCTCGCCGAGCTTCCTCAACCTGAGTATCCCATGCTGCTGCGCCGCCTTCTCCCGGCCGCACTCGGACTCTGCCTTGGCGTGGGTGTGCCCCGCGCGGCACGCGCTCAGGAAACGCCCGCGGGCGCGCCGGCCGCCGAGGCGCTCCGGGTGTTCCTCGATTGCAACACCTTCTGCGACACGGAGTTTATTCGGCGGGAGATCACCTACGTCAACTGGGTGCGCGACCGGCAGGACGCCGACGTGCACCTGATCATTACCTCACAGAGTACCGGCGGCGGTGGTCGGGAGTACCGCTTGCGTTATCTCGGTCTGCGTGCGTTCCGGGGCGCGGACGACGAGCTCACCTTCACCACCCGCCAATCCGATACCGATGACGAGATCCGGCGGCAGCAGACGCAGCGCATCGGGTTAGGACTGGCGCGCTATGTCGCCCGGGGCTCGAACGCCGACCGGCTTCGGCTCACCTTCTCGGCTCCCGAGAGCACTGGTGTCGCACCGGCACAGCAGCCCCACGATCCCTGGAACCTCTGGGTGTTTCGGTTGGGGATGAACGGATTCTTCTCGGGCGAGTCTCAGGCCAAGCAGAGCAATATCTCGGGCTCGGCGCGCGCGAGCCGGGTCTCGGAGGCCTGGAAGTTTAGTCTGTCCATGAGCGCGAACCGGCGCCACAGCAATATTACCCTGAGTGACAGCTCCGTCTTCAAGAGCACCACCAGCCGGTACAGTGCCGGGTTGCTGCTCGCCCGCAGCATGGGAGACCACTGGTCGCTTGGACTCCAGGGATCGGTGCTGCGCTCGACCATCGAGAACTACGATCTCAATGTTCAGCTCACTCCCGAGGTCGAATACGACGTATTCCCTTACAAAGAATCCTCCCGACGCCAATTCGTGCTCGTCTATGCCGCTGGACTGACTTATTCGAATTACCAGGACACCACGATCTTCGACAAGCTGAGAGAAACTCTGCCGAGCCATAGCTTCACCGCCGCGGCCGAGGCCGTTCAGCCCTGGGGGGACCTGGATGGCCGGCTCGTGCTCTCGAGCTTACTCAATGACTTTACCAAGAATCGCATCTCGATCTTCGGAAGTTGCGAGATCCGCTTGATACGGGGGCTGAATCTCAATGTCGGGGGCGGTTACTCTCGCGTGCGAGACCAGCTTTCCCTCCTCAAAACAGGACTGTCGGATGAGGATATCCTGCTCCGGCTCAAGCAGCTGAAGACTTCCTACTTTTACAATGGCTTCGTTGGGCTGAGCTATAACTTCGGCTCCAAGTTCAACAACGTGGTAAACCCGCGCTTCACCCACACCGGTGGCGGTGGCGGGAATTGCGAGTGCTTCGGGGGCTCCTGCTTCTGTAACTGAATCCGCAGCGGGAAGGCGTTACCCCGCTTACCGCTCACCGCTCACCGCTCACCGCTCACCGCTTACCGCTTACCGCTTACCGCTCACCGCTTACCTTTCGCCCCCATGCCCCCCGCCATCCAGACCCGCGCGCTCCGC
>DASYPD010000133.1:0-5753 GCA_036007005.1 Gemmatimonadales bacterium | reverse complement strand
AGCGCAGCGCACCCAGGAAGAACCAGGCGAGCAGGCCCAGGACCACGACGTAGCCGAGCAGCAGGGGCAGACCAGGCAGCGGACGAATCACCTTCTCGCGGATCATGACAGCGACGCTCCTTCCAGGAGTGATAGCGCTATGATATCATTATGATACAACCATGTCAAGTGTGCCCCTTTCCGACTTTCCGACTTTCCGACTTTCCGACTTTCCAACGTTCCCGCCCCTTGCCGGCTCCAAGTCACGTCGGCGCCACGCTCGGAGGATGAACCCTGCAGGCTCTGGGGGCCAGACTGGCCCAGCTCACTGTGAGTAGCGCCGATTCCGATCGCGCCGATGTCGCCCTCGCCACTGCGGGTGACCACGCGGCTTTTGAGCGGCTCTATCGGCGCCACGTGCCTCGGGTGACCAGCCTCGCCTGCTGGCTGCTGGATGCGGGAGAAGCGGATGACGCGGTGCAGGAGGTCTTCATCCGGGTCTGGCAGAAGCTCCATA
The DNA here is from genome assembly GCA_036007005.1 of Gemmatimonadales bacterium. Classification (GTDB taxonomy): domain Bacteria; phylum Gemmatimonadota; class Gemmatimonadetes; order Gemmatimonadales; family GWC2-71-9; genus JABFSM01. Next base: position 5,257 of record DASYPD010000133.1, on the reverse strand, counting down.
CCTTCGCCGGCCAGTCGAGCTTCGGCACCTGGCTGCATCGCGTGGCGGTCAATCTGATGTTACGCCGGCGCCAGACGCTGGCAACCGCGCGCCGGCGCCACCACGCTGATGACAGCGCGCTCGCCACGGTCTCGGCGCCCGAGGAGCGGCCCGATCTGCGCGTGGCCATCGAGCGCGCCGTCGAGCGGCTGCCGAACGGAGCGCGCGAGGTGTTTGTGTTGCACGATATGGAAGGGTACAAGCACGACGAAATCGCGGAGCTGCTGCACGTGGATCCCGGCACCTCCCGATCCCAACTCCACCGGGCGCGGCTGCTGCTCCGGCAGCACCTCGCCACCTGACGCAGGACCGAACTATGCCCGATCTCTTTACCGAGCAACTTTCGGCCTATCTCGATGGCGAGCTCGAGCCGCTGTACCGCCGCCGGCTCGAGGCGCACCTCGCCGAGTGCGCTGAGTGTGCTGCCGTGCTCGCCGATCTCCGCGCCATCGTTGCCACCGCCCCGAACTACGAGGGGCGCGCACCGTCGCGCGATCTCTGGCAGAACATCGAGGCCCGCCTGGAAGAGCCGGAAGTAATACGTCTCCGGACCGAGCTACCCACTTACCCACCTACCCACCTATCCACTTACCGTCGCTTCTCCTGGCGCCACCTGATTGCCGCCTCGATTCTGATGACGGCCGTGGGTGGAGGTGCCACCTGGCTTGCGCTCCGTTCGCCGACCGCCCGTCCGCCCGTCCGCCCGTCCGCCCTCTCCGGCGGTCCGACCTCACCGACCTCACCGACCTCACCGAAGACGGTCGCCTACGCCGAAGCCCAGTACGACGCCGCGGTGCGCGACCTGGAACGCGAGCTCGCCGCGGGCCGCAGCAGGCTCGACACCGCCACCGTCCGCACCATCGAGCAGAGTCTCGCGAAAATCGATGCCGCGATCGCCGAGGCCCGGCTCGCGATCCAACACGATCCGGCCAACGCGTATCTAAACCGTCAGATCGCCGCGAACATGCGCCGCAAGCTCAATCTGCTGCGTGTCGCGACCAATGCGATCGCCGCCCGAACCTGATCGGAGTCCCGAATGTACCTGCTTGCTGCGCTCGCCCTGCTGACCACCCCGTTGCCTCAGGGCTTTCAGACCGACACCACGATCTCCGTGAGCCAGGGCACCCGGCTCCGGGTGGATAATCAAGGCGGCGACATCGCGATCCGGGCTTGGGACAAGAATCAAGTCCGCATCCAGGCGAGCCATTCCCGCCGCACCCACGTCGCCGTACGCTTGGACGGCGCCGTACTTTCTCTCGAAGCCGGCGCCGAGCACGGGCCCACCAACATGGTGGACTACGAGCTCACCGTCCCGACCTGGATGCCGCTGCAGCTCGGCGGCATGGACGCGACGGTGAGTGTCGACGGCAGCAAGGCCGCGATCGACGTGCAAACCATCGAGGGTGACATCACCGTGAAGGGCGGCGCCGGGACTGTCAAGCTGAGCAGTATCTCGGGCAGGATCGTGGTGTCGGGCGTGCGGGGCCGGCTCGAGCTCAATAGCACCAGCGAGGACGTTGAGGCGTCGGATATCCAGGGCGACCTGGTGGTGGAGGCGGTGAGCGGTGACATCATGCTCCGGGGTATCGATGCCAAATCGGTGGATGTGCAGACCGTGAGTGGCGAGCTGTACTACGATGGCAAGGTCGTGGACGGCGGGCACTACTCCCTGCTCACCCACAGCGGAGAGATCTATTTCTCCGTGCCCGAGGGCGCCAACGCGACGATCGCTACCGCCGTCGGCTCCGGCGAGGTCAAGGCGAGCTTTCCGCTGCCTGCCTCCGAGCATCCCAGCCGGCGTCGGCAGACCTACCGGCTGGGCAACGGCAGCGCCGTCGTTGAGCTGGAAACCTTCAGCGGCGATATCGAGCTGCTGCGGCCCGCCGAGCTCGGCGCGCGCATCGATCGGATGCAGCGGACTCGCCAGGAGCTCGAGGAGGAGAAGGCCGCGCGCAAACACAACAAGAAGCCGGATCACGACGATGCTCACGATCGGAGCGAGCCATGAGCACTCTGCTTCTCTCTTTCGCCACCCTTCTGACTGGAAACCTGCTCGGTGGCTACGGGCATACCTACTTACCCACCTACCCACCTGATTTCGAGTTCCGCCGCGACCTCGCCCCCGGACGCCGCTTCTATCTCTCTGACATCATCGGAGACGTCACGGTGACCGGGAGCTCCGGCCGGACCGTGGAGGTCACCGCCGTCAAAAAGGCCGGGAGACACGGCGTACCGGAGGATGTCAGCATCGAAACGATCGAGCTCGACGACGGCGTCGCGCTCTGCGTGCGCTATCCGCACGAGCGCAGCGGCAATCGCGCCTCCGAGGCGGACCTGAAGAAGAACCCCTGTGCCTGGGAGACCCATGGGGACGGTCGCTGGAACGACCGGGGCGACCGCAACGACACCGAGGTGAACTTCACCGTGAAGCTCCCCGCGGGCCTGCGGCTGCACCTCGGCACGGTCAGCGGTGATGTGGCGGCCTCCGGGCTCGAGGGCGAGCTCGAGCTGCACAGCGTCTCCGGCGACGTGCGGCTCGACGGCGGCCGGGGCTCCAGCATCGAGCTGGAGACCGTGAGCGGCGATGTGCGCCTGCTCGACGTCACTTCCCAAGAGGTGTCCGGACACACCGTCAGCGGGGAGATCGAGTTTCAGGGCCCGGTCCAGGATGGCGGCAGTTACGACTTCGGCACGACCAGCGGCGACATCACCGTCTCACTGCCGCAGCGCCCCTCTGCCACCCTGTCGGCCGCAACCTTTTCTGGGGACTTCTCGTCTGACTTACCGGTGAACCAGGACACCAGCCGCCCCGGACATAGCCGGCACCGCCACCGCTACGACGCGACTTGGGGATCGGGAACGGCTAAGCTGTACATGGAGTCGCTGTCGGGAGATCTGGCGATTCACGTACGTCGGTAAGTCGGAGAGTCGGAACGTCGGTAGGAACACCTTTTACCCACCTACCCACCTACCCACCTACCCACTTACCCACCCAACGGAGCTCGCATGCACTCCTTTCTCCAGGACATCCGTTACGCCTTCCGCTCTTTCCGCAAATCTCCCGGCTTCACTTTCACCGTCATCCTCACCGTCGCGCTCGGCATCGGCGCCAACAGCGCGATCTTCAGCGTGGTGAACGGAGTGCTGCTCCGGCCGCTACCACTTGGCGAGCCCGCGCGCATTTTGCTGGTGGGGCATCGCTACAAGCAGATCCACCTCGATGCGGGAGTCTCTGCGATCGGCTTCCTCTATTACCACGACCAGAATCGGGTCTTCGAGCGGAGCGCGGCGTTCACGGGGTGGGAAGCCAATCTCGCCCAGGGCGCAGAGCCCGAGCGCCTGGTCGGTCAGCAAACCAGCTCCGAGTATTTCTCAGCTCTGGGCGTCCCCCTGATCCTGGGCCGGGCGTTCACCAGGGAAGAGGAAGAGCTCGGCAAAGACAAGGTTGTGATTCTGAGCGAAGGCCTCTGGGCCCGCGATTTCGGCCGCGACCGCACCATCCTCAACCGGCCGCTCGTCATCAACGGCGAAGCCCACACCGTGGTCGGAGTGGCGCCGAACGGCTTTCAGTTCGGGACCGATCCGGTCGCGATCTGGAAGCCGCTCGCGTTCACCGCAGACCAGCGCTCAGGCTGCTGGGGCTGCGAGTGGCTGGGCATGGTCGCGCGTCTCAAGCCCGGGGTGAGCGCCGATGCGGCGCAGCAGGATCTCGACCGACTCGCCGCGCAGGTGCGCCAGATTTCCGGCAGTTTCCGGGATGCCAACTGGGGCCTTTACAGCAAGTCGGCCACCGAGCAGGTCGTCGGCAATGTGAAGCCGGCACTGCTCGTCCTCATGGGGGCGGTGGGCTTCGTGCTGCTGATCGCCTGCGCCAACCTCGCCAATCTGCTGCTCGCCCGGGCTACCGCCCGGCAACGCGAGATCGCCATCCGCACCGCGATGGGTGCGGGTCGCTGGCGCCTGGCGCGGCAACTGCTGACCGAGAGCGTGTTACTGTCGCTCGTCGGCGGGGCCGGAGGTCTCTTGCTCGCCTTCGCCGCCCTCAAGGGGCTGGTGGCCAGTAACCCGGTCAATCTTCCTCGCATGGATGCCGTGGGGATCGACGGCCGGGTCCTGCTGTTCACCGGAGGAATCACGCTGTTGCTGGGCCTGCTGTTCGGGCTGGCCCCCGCGCTGCAGGCGGCGCGTCCCGCGCTCCACGGCATGCTCAAGGACGGCGTGCGCTCTTCCCATGGGGGCGGCGGCCTCCGGGCGACCCTCGTCGTCTCCGAGGTGGCCCTCGCCCTTGTGCTGCTGATCGGGGCCGGCCTCATGCTCAAGAGCTTCCGTCGCTGGATCGCGGTCGATCCGGGGTTTCAGCCGGAGCGCGTACTCACCTTCGGGATCTCCCTCCCCAACGCGAAGTACGAGAAGCCGGAGCAGCAGATTGCCTTCTTCGATCAATTGCGCCGGAGCATCGCGGCACTACCGGGCGTGACGGCGGTCGGCGCCAACGTCTCGCTGCCGATGACCAACAACAACTGGACCCGGAGCTTCATCGTGGAGGGCTACCAGCCGCCGCCCAACAACGACGGTCCCTGGGGAGATTTCCGCGTGGTGACGCCGGGTTATTTCGAGGCGATGGGGATCCCGCTCAAGCGCGGCCGCAGCTTCGCGGAGAGCGATATCGCGGGTGGCCGGCGCGTGGCGGTGGTGGATGAGGTGCTCGCGCGCAAGTACTGGCCGGGCCAGGATGCGCTCGGCAAGCGCGTCGGGTTTGAGGGCCGCGACAGCACCCGGTGGCTCGAGATCGTGGGCGTGGTGGGACACGTGATGCAGAACAGCCCCAAGGACGACGAGCACACCCAGCTCTACCAGCCTTTTTCCCAGGTGCCCTTCACCCAGTTGGGCCTCGCGGTTCGCACCCGCGCAGAGCCGCTCGAGCTGGTCCCGGCGATCCGGCGGCTGGTGCTCTCCCTCGATCCGCAGCAGCCGATCTTCGATGTACGGCCGATGGAAGAGCGCGTCTCCGGGTCCTCCGCCCAACCCCGCTTCCTCTCGATGCTGCTCGGTCTCTTCGCGGCACTCGCGGCCACGCTCGCCGCGGTCGGGATCTACGGCGTCATGTCCTACACGGTGGCGCAGCAAACCCGCGAGCTCGGTATCCGGCTTGCGCTGGGCGCCGAAACCGGCAACCTGCTCCGGCTGGTGCTGGGCAGGGGCTTGCTGCTCGCCGGGA
>DASYPD010000132.1:0-2882 GCA_036007005.1 Gemmatimonadales bacterium | reverse complement strand
TGTGCCCCGGCGAGACAGGGCGCAAGCAGCAGAAGCGCGCTAACACGCGCGAGGCGTGCCTTGGTCATGGGAGCCTGCCTGTCAATCGCTGAAGGGCGACTTGCGCGAGCGGGTGGCCTGTGGCGTGCTGGCATCCAGCAGCCGTTGCAGCTCTTCCTGGCTCAGCTCGTAGGGATCCTGCTCGTATCCAGGGGGAGGGACGCTGCGCGCTCGCTGCTGATTATCTCCGGTGGGACTGAACTCCCATTCCAAACGGGAAACGTCCCGGATCTCCCATTGCTGTTTGTCGCGATCGGTGAAGGTGCGAAACCCCATCGGTCCCGCTCACAGACACTTGACGACGAACGGCGAGCGCCCGTAAACCAGGGTGAACGTGCCCAGGACTTCGTTGCTGTCGGTGAGAGTGACGCTGAGCGTCATGAGGTCGCCCCGCACCAAGCCGTCGTAGCGCGCGGGTCGCTTGACCTGCTCTTCGTCAATGCGAATCGGGCCTCCGTGGCCGGGGTAATGCTCTCCCAAAACCGAGAACCGCCCGGCCCCATCCGGCCGGATCGGCTCGGCGATCTTACCCGCGGCGCAGTCGTACTCCAGGCTCGCTCCGCTGGCGTTCGCTATCAGCCCGAGGTGCTGCCCGCCCCAGTCTCCCACTACGAGGGCCGGGGCATTGGCCTCCAGGCAGCCAGTCAGCATGCCGAGAACCAGCAACCCACCAAAACGCGCCATACCGTATTATAGCCCCCTAGTCCCTAGCCCCTAGCCCCTAGCCCCTAATGACCACCTACGCCCGCAGACTGGGACTCTTCAGCGGCACCATGGCGGTGATCGGGGGAATCATCGGGTCGGGGATCTTTCTGAACCCCGCGATTGTCGCGGCCCGGGTCGGCACCGCTCCCCTGACGCTGGCCGCCTGGATCGCGGGCGGTGTGGTGGCGCTGCTCGGTGCCTTCATCTACGGCGAGCTGGCGGCGCGGGTGCCGCGCGTGGGCGGGGGCTATGCCTATCTGCGGGAAGGCTTCGGGGCTTTCCCCGCCTTTCTCTACGCCTGGGCCCTCCTGCTCATGATCGCAACCGGCGCGATAGCGGCGGTCGCGTTCACCTTTGCGAGCTACGCCGGCGCCCTGTTCGGCTTGCCGGCAGCATCCCTGCCCTGGGTGGCAGCCGGTGCCATCGTCTTGCTCACCGCTTTGAACTACGTCGGAGTGCGCCCCGCCGCCTGGACCCAGAATGTCCTCACGGTGCTCAAGCTCACCGCGCTCGCGGTGTTGATCTGCGCCGGACTCATTCTCCCGGTGCATGGGGTGGCCAGCCCACTGCCCCCTGCTACTGCTACCGTCAGTCCCCCCTATGGACTGGTCGCTGTCACCCTCGCCCTCGCCACAGCGTTCGTCCCCGTCCTCTTTTCCTACGGCGGCTGGCAGCAAACCAACTTCATAGCGGAAGAGCTGGTCGCCCCGGAGCGCAACCTGCCGAGGGCGCTGGTGGCCGGCGTGCTGGCGGTCATTCTGGTCTATCTGCTCGCCAATGTTGCCTATCTCCGGGTGCTCGGCGTCGCAGGATTGGGCGCCAGCACGGCACCGGCTGCCGACACAATGAGCGCGATCCTGGGACCCAGCGGCCGCAGGTTGATCAGCGTCGGTATTCTGATCTCGACTCTGGGTTTTCTCGACCTGGTGATCATGGTGTCGCCCCGGGTCTATCAAGCGATGGCGGCCGATGGGCTGTTCTTCGCGGCCTTTGCGCGGCTGCATCCTCGCTTTCGCACCCCGGTCACCGCGATCATCGCGCAAGCCGTATGGGTTTGCCTTTTGCTCGCCACGCGCACTTACGGGCAGCTGCTGGACTACGTCACTTTTGCGGACTGGATCTTCTTCGCCGCCACCGCGGCGACCTTGATCGTTCATCGGCGCCACGACCGGACTACGCCGTTCAGCGGATTCCGGCTACCCGGTTATCCCTGGACCCTCGCCCTGTTCGTCCTCGCCGCGGGCTATGTGGTGGCGGGCTCGATCCGCTCCAATCCGGGAAACGCCCTCCGGGGCGCCCTGCTGCTCGCCCTCGGCATCCCGGTTTATATCCTGTGGAACCGCCGCCGCCGGCGGGTCGTCTGAATCCGTTGCGCGTCGCAGCAGCGGTTGCTGGAGGAGCGCACGCCGGATGGCATTCAGGTCGCGCTTGAGCAGAGCTCGCAGGTACGCCGTCGTTGCCATGCTTCCAAGCTGGAGGAGTTGTGTAACAGCGCGATGTGGCCCCGATCACAAGTTGGCAAAGGGGATTGAACCCTAACCCCTAACCCCTATCTCTTTCCCCCACGCTCTCCACCCCAGGATAGCCAGCAGGAGAAAGACGGCATATTGCACCATCGTAGGATAGGAATGCTGCAGGAAGAAGAACGGAACCGAGACGCAGTTGATCGCAACCCAGACAGGCCAGCACTCGAAATACTTCCGTGCCATCATCCACTGGGCCACCAGGCTGACCGCAAAGAAGAACGCGTCGATGAGCGGAGCGGCATCCTGCGTAAAGCGGCGCAACAGGTACCAGATGGCGAGCGTGGCGGCGAGGGCCACGAGCACCAGCAGCGCACCGAGCTTGAGGGGAATGCGGGACACCTTGAGCTCGCTCTTGGCCACGCCTCCGAAGCGCCACTTGTACCAGCCATAGAGCGCGATGGCGAAGAAGCAGCCTTGCAGCACCATCAGCGCGTACAGCTTGTGCTGGAAGAAAATCGCCCCGTACATGGCGTTGTTGAGCAGCGAGGTTGGCCAGGCGAGGATGTTCTGCCGGGTACTGAAGAAAACGCTGAGGATGCCGAGTGCCGCGGCGATGCTCTCGAACAGATTCATGCCGGCTGCCGGCGAGTCTCGGGCGGACGGAATTCCGTC
>DASYPD010000131.1:0-3047 GCA_036007005.1 Gemmatimonadales bacterium | reverse complement strand
CTCGGAGTTGCAGCGCGGGCAATTGGGTTTCCCATCCGACCAGCGCAGCTTTTCCAGATAGTCCCGGCAGACTTCCTCGGAGTGGAAGCGGTGCACCACGTCAATCAGGCTCGCCGGAGCCTTCCGGTAGTTGGCTTCGTACTTCCGAACGTAGGTCTGGTTGACGGCATCGGGGGCAGTCATGGCTAGACCCAAGCGGAAGAAGGGGTTACCGAAGACGACGGGCGAATGGGCTGCCTTGCCGTCAGACGATGTGCTGCGGAGGGTGTTCGGGAAGCGCACCCAAGAGCGGCTGAAGAAGGAAGGCCAGAAAGCAGCCAAACCACGCAAGGATTAGAAGTTACCGACATGCCTCCAATATACTACAAATGAGGCTGCCGTGCAAGAGGTATATAACAGCGATAGCTGATAGCTTTCCAGGCGTGACAGGCGTTCCCCGGATCCTGCTCGCCGACTGCGATCACATGTTCGTTTCGGTCGCCCGGATCGCCGACCCCGAAGGAGCCGGCAAGGCGCGCTTCCTGGTCGTGGGCGGCTCGCGCACGCGCGGCGTCGTGGTTTCGGCCTCGTACGAAGCCCGCGCCTTCGGGGTGCGGGCCGGGATGCCGAGCGCGCAGGCCGCGCGGCTCTGTCCCCAAATCACCTTTGCTGGGGTGCCGCGCGGCGCCATCGGCGCCAAGCATCGCGAGATGCGCCGGGTACTCGAGCAGTGGTCGCCGGTCGTGGAAGGCGCGAGCGTCGATGAGTTCTACCTGGATCTCACCGGTACCGAGCAAGTGTACCACGGAGAGCCGCTCGCCGAGACCGCGCGGAAGATTCGCGAGGATGCCATGCGCCGGACCGGTTTGGCGGTCTCGATCGGCGGCGGCACCAACCGCCTCGTTGCTAAGCTCGCCGCCGAGCGGGCGAAGCCCAAGCCTAACACGCAAGGCAACGGCGTGCTGATCGTGCCGCCGGGGGAGGAAGCGGCCTTCCTCGCCGGGCATGCTCTCGCCGAGCTGCCCGGCGTCGGCCCCAAGCTTCAGGCGGTGCTCAAACGCTTCGGCCTGGTGCAGGTGCGCGATGCCTTGCGGCTCGATTCCCGCTCGCTCGAGAGCTGGCTCGGCCGGGGGACCGGCCGCTGGCTCTACCAGCGAATTCGCGGCCGCGCCGGCGACGAGGTCCATGCCGCCCCGCCCAACCACTCGATCAGTCACGAGCAAACCTTCTCGCGGGACCTGGTGAGCGACGAGGCCATCGAGACCCGCTTGCTCTCTCTGGTGACGAGTCTCGCGGGAACGCTCCGCGGCGAGGCCCTTGCGACCCGTTGCGTCACCGTCAAGCTGCGCGACCACGATTTTCGCACCCGCCAGGCGAGCCGGACCGTCCGTGAGCCGCTCTCGACCGACCGCGCGCTCTACGGCGTGGCGCGGGAGCTGCTCAGCACCCTGCGCAGCCGGCGCCGGACCGCCGCCCGGCTCGTCGGGGTGAGCTTTTCGGCCCTGGAGGACCGGGCCGGCCGCCCGCAGCTCAGCTTGCTCCCCCCGGAGCGGGGCCCGCAGGAGACCCCGCGCGACCTTCAGCTCGCCACGGCAATTGACCACATCAGAAAGAAGCAGGGCGAGGCCGCGATCGGCCCCGCCCGCCTAACCCGCAAGAGCACTGACCGCCCGACCGCCTGACCGACCGTCCGACCGTCCCTGTCCGACCGTCCGACCTAGATCAAATGCACCGCCGTCGCCTTGATCGCGACTTCGATCTGCCGGCCGGGCGCGAGGGCGAGCTCCGCCGCGGTGCTCGTCATGACGGTGGCGACCAGCGCGGTCCCCTGCACTTCGAGAAAAACGTGGGCCACGGCCGACTCGTGCTCGACCCGGGTTACCGTCGCCAGGAAGCGGTTCCGGGGCGCCGGTCCCTCCATCGCGGTTCTGCTCAGCAACAAATCGGTCGGCCGGAGCACCGCGTACGCAGGACCCTCGCGCTCGGCGACGACCTCGAGCTCGAGCCTTTCGGCCCGAAAGCGCGCGGCGAAGCGGCCGGTCTCAGGATCGGGCTCCGCCATCCGCTCCACGCTGCCGCGGAGCACGGTTCCGGTCCCGATGAATTCGGCGACGAACGCCGAATTCGGGTAGCGAAACACCGTCTCGGGCGACCCCGCCTGCACGATCCGCCCCTGGGCCAGCACGGCCACCACGTCGCCGAGCCGCATGGCATCCTCGAAATCGTGGGTCACCTGCAGTGTGGTGATCCCCTCGCGCTCGTGCAGCGCACGCAGCTCGCGGCGGAGCTCCCGCCGGGTGGCCGGGTCCACCGCGGCGAACGGCTCATCCAGCAGCAGAATCGAGGGCCGCGGGGCCAGGGCGCGCGCCAGCGCCACCCGCTGCTGCTCCCCCCCCGAAAGCCCCCGCACGCCGCGGTCGAGCAGCGGGGTGAGGTGCAGGAGCTCGGCCAGCTCCCTCGCCCGCTCACCGCTCACCGCTAACCGCTCACCGGCGAGTCCATAGCCGATGTTCTGGGCGACGGTGAGATGCGGAAACAGGTAGTAGTGCTGGTAGACGAAACCTACCCGGCGTTGCTCGGGCGCCGCCTCACTCACGTCCGTATCGCGCAGCAGAATCCGGCCGTCCTCGAGCGGCGTATGCCCGGCGATCGCCTCGAGCAGGGTCGTTTTCCCCGACCCGGTCGGTCCGATCACCAGCCCGTAGCCGCCCGCCGGCACGGTGAGCGAAATCTCGCGCAGGGCAAAGCCGCCGACCCGGACCGTAACCCGCTCGAGCCGGATCATCGCCGGGCGGCGCGCTCCGGAGTGAGCAGCTGCACGAGCAGGAACACCGCGAGGGCGAGGAGCAGTAACACGGCTGCCGCCGGGACCGCGGCGGGCAGCCCGAAGAGGGTGAAGCGATCGTAGATGAGGATGCTGGCCACTTTGGGGTTATAGGTGAGGATGACGATGGAGCCGAATTCGCTGACGCTGCGGGCCCAGCCGAGGATGGCCCCGGCGAGCACGCCGCGTCCGGCGAGCGGGAGCGTCACTCGGCGGAAGCAGTGCCAGCCGGTATCGCCGAGCG
>DASYPD010000130.1:0-5746 GCA_036007005.1 Gemmatimonadales bacterium | reverse complement strand
AGCGCGGTCACCCGCAGCAGCCGAAAGTAGGCGGATGCCACCAGCTCCCCGCGCACCGTCTCGGGCGCCTCCGCCTCACCCGCCAGGGTGAGCGTGGCGAGCGAGTAGTTGGCGACCTGCTCGAAGCTCTGCTGGGATTGCGTGAGCAGCCGGATCCGCTCGAACGACCAGCGCTCCCGGCGCGGGGTACCATGGTCGTCGCGCAGCAGGTAGAGCAACGCGATCCGACCGGCGTCCTCGAAGGGCGGCTGCCGGAACAGCGCGGCGTTGACGATCCCGAACGCGGCGGTCAGCGCGGCCACGCCGAGCGCGATCGTGAAGCCTACGGCGATGGAGTGGCTGCGGCCGGGCCAGACCGCCATCCGGATCCTTCGGCGTTGGGGTCTTGGCTACGATGCCCGTCGCTCCGCGGGAGTTGCAATAAGGCTTCCAGCTAATACCTCCAGCTCACCGTATCCACGCCGCTCGGATGGCGCTTGCGGATCTCCCCCAGAATCCGCGGAATGAACATCTGATGGTAGCGGAGCCGCGACGTCGCATTCGGCCGGGTGTGATCCCCGTTCCAGCAGTGCTCCGCCCGCGCCCCGTAATCCACCTCCGCCTCCGCCGGCGGATCCGCCGTCTTCAAGAACTCCTCCACCAGGTACACCGCGTCATTCAGGTAGTAATTGTCCGCCTCTCCGACATAGAGGTGGAGTTTCCCTCGCAGCTTGGGCCCCAGCGTCTTCCAGTCCCGCCGCAGAATCCACGACAGATCGAAGTGTTCCTTCCAGTAACCCGCCACCTGGTGGTCGATCTTCCCGGTCTCCTTATTCCAGATCCGCGCCGGGTAGCCGTCGGATCCCACCGGGGAATAGGTCGCCTCCCAGATATCCCACTGGTCGCCCGAGCGCGTGTTAGTGCCGAGCGCCAGCTCGCGATGGTTCATCTGCTCGATGGTCGTGCTGATGTGCCCCAGGTAATCGCGTAACCCGGGCCGCGGCGTCCGCTTGAACGGCCCCTCGATGTAATAGGCGTTGCTGTCGGCGTAGAGGTCGATCACCGTGTAGGCCCGGAAGTCGATCGGGTCGGGACACGCAATCCACGCCCCGTTGAACTCCTCCGGGTAGAACAGCTGCACCGCCATCGCCTCCCACCCGCCGGTGGAGCCCCCGTAGGTGAAACGCGCGTACCCCTGCCCGATCCCCCGGAACCGCTTCTCGATCTCGGGGATCAGCTCGTACATGATCGCGTCGCCGTAGGGGCCGTTGTTGGCTGAGTTGACCGCGTAGCTGTCGTCGTAGAAGGGGGTGGGATGCGCGACCTCGACCAGCAGCACCCGCGGGAAGTCCGGCCCGGTCCACTCCTCGTAAAACTGGTGGGCGTACTGCTGCTGGATCCGGTTGTAGCAGTCGAGGTGGAACCGCGCGCTGTACTCGCACGGCTGGGTGGTGTCGGCCGGCTCCGGCCGGAAACCCTCGAGTGTGGCCGGAAAATGCCCGTGGTTGATCACCAGCGGATAGTGCGCGTTAGGGTGACTCTCGAACCCCTGCGGCAGCAGGACGTGTGCGGTGAGGCTCACTGGGCGCCCCCAGAACTTGCTTAAGCGTTGAGAGATGATCGTGACGTGCTTGACGTACCTGGTCTCTAAAGGAGGCGCGATCGGTGGGATCTCCTGGTCCAGCACCAGGGAGACGCTGCCCTTCGCCGGATCCAGCTCCACCATCCGCGGCAGCGAATATTTATTTCCCGGTTTCCGGCTCCACTGCTGCCCCTCGCCCCGGTCCGGCGGCAGCTTAACCGTGTGTCCATCGCTCCGATGGAAGGTTTCGTACCGGTTGAGCAGAGCCTGCACGCGATAGCGTCCCTTCGGCAGCCCCGCCACAGTGCGGATCGGATACCCGAACACCCCCTGCCCACTCCCCACTGCTACTGCCACTCCTGGTTTCCACTCCTCCACGTCCATCCCGAACACCTGCGCCGTCCCCACGTTGTCGCTCACCAGGAACCTCGGCTCGGCCGAGCTGTCCGCGGAGATCAGGATCAGGAGTCGGCCGTCGAGGGCGGCGCCGCTTCGTGCCGCAGGGAAGCTCACTGAGAAGCTGAGTCCGGCGGGAGCTGTAGCGACGGGGGTGGCGGCGAGGCAGAGGAGGCCGGCTGCCAGAAGAGAGGATCGCATGGCGCGAGCTTAGCGCGGGCCGCGGGCTCCGTCCAGCCCTCTTCCCATTTTATTGCTGCCGTCCGCCTTTTTCCGGTACGCTCTACACTGGGAGGACTGCCTAGAATCCTGAGATCAGTTGACCAGCAAGCTATAACTTGCTACCGTCAAGCGGAGTCTGATGGACTCAAGGACGGTCATCAGGCTCCTCAAGGCAGACGGGTGGCTCCTGGTCCGCAGCAAGGGTTCCCATCAGCACCCTGCCAGCCGGCACGCTGAGGAGCATCGAGCGGCAATCCGTAGGAGCCTGGATGGAGTATCTCGCGCGGCTACACCCCGAGGGAAATCGTACCTTGGTCGACTTCCCCGACTGCCCGGGGTGCCAGACCTTCGGAAAAAGCCCAGCCGAAGCGCTCCGACGCGCCCGCGAGGCAGTGGAGGGCTGGCTTGAGGCGCATCTGGCCATGGGTGCAGTTCCTCCCCGCCCTCGCCCCCGGCAACGGCGCGCCGGAAGCAGATCCGCGCTCATTGCCATTTCACCCATTCTCTCAGTGCGCCTCGAGCTCAGGTGGGCTCGGCAAGCCCTGGCTCTGTCCCAGGAAGCTCTTGCGAAGCGGATTGGCGTGACTCGCCAGCAGATTGCCCTGCTTGAGTCACCCGACTCGAACGTGACGCTCCGGACGCTTGAACGAGTGGCACAGGCGATGGACCTTCAACTGGACATCCGGTTGACGCGCACGCATGGAGTCGCGGCGTAGCGGTCCATGCCGCCGTGCTCCGGCGCCAGGAGATCACCCAGGTGCTGAGCTTCGACGCGAGATTCGATCGCTTGACTGGAATCGTACGACTCAGCTGAACCCGGCGGCGTCCATGCCCGAACTCTCCAAATCCCGCTTCACCACCGGCTGCCAGTGCGAGAAACTGCTCTGGTGGACCGTCCACGAGCCCAGCGCCCCGGAGCTCGAGCCCGACAAGGTCCTGCTCGACCTCTTCGACCAGGGCCGCCAGGTGGGCCAGCTCGCTCGGCTGGAATTCCTCGACGGGGTCCTGATCGACTTTTCCCCTCACGACTATGCCAACCGCATCGCCGCTACCCGACAGGCGATCGATGCCGGAGCCCCCGCCATCTTCGAGGCGAGCTTTGCGGCCGGCGGCGTCTTCGTCGCCGTGGATATCCTGCTCCGCAGCGAAGCTGGCTGGACCCTGATCGAGGTGAAGTCCGCCAACTCCGCCAAGCCCGAGCACATCCCCGACGCCGCGATCCAGACCTGGGTGCTCCGCCAGGCCGGGCTCGCAGTAACCCGCGTCGAGCTCCTGCACCTCAACCGGGACTACCGTCACCCGGGCCCCGCGCCTCTCCTAACCCGCACCGACGTCACCGGCCTGGTCGAAGCCTTTCTCCCCAACCTGCCGGCTCTGGTCGGGAGCCTTTCGGGCCTGCTCGACGGCCCGCTCCCCGGGAAGCCGCTGGGCCCGCACTGCTACGAGCCGCGCGACTGTCCCTTCCAGGGCCGCTGCTGGCCCGCCGACCCGGCCCATATCCGGCACTTATACCGCGTGGGACTCGGCAAGACCGCCCTGTCCTATATGGCCAGCGGCATCCACTCCATGCACGACATTCCACCGGCCCAGAAGCTCCCCGCTGCCGCCCGCCGCCAGCTCAAGGCCCTCAAGGAGCAACGCCTGCTGGTCGAGCCCACCCTTGGCGGCGAGCTCGAGCCCTTCCAGAGTCCCCTCGGCTTCCTCGATTTCGAGACGGTGGCGCGCGCGGTGCCCGTCTGGGACGGCCTCGCGCCCTGGGGTCCCGCCGTGGCCCAGTTCAGCTATCACGAGGAACAGGGCGACGGGAGCTACCGGCACACGGGCTGGCTCGCCGAAGGACCCGGGGATCCGCGGCGCGAAGTGGCCGAAGCGATGCTCGCCGCGACCGCCTCTGCGAAACGCATCGTCACCTACTCCGCCTACGAGAAGACCAGGATCCGCGAGCTCGCGCTCCTGGTGCCCGAGTTGGCCGGTCCGCTCGAAGAGCTGATCGCTAAGCTGGTGGATCTCCTGCCCGTGCTCCGCAACAATGTCTATCACCCTGATTTCAAGGGCAGCTTCAGCCTCAAAGACGTGCTGACCCCGCTGGTGCCCGAGTTGAGCTACAGTGACCTGGTGATCGTGGACGGCCGGATCGCCAGCGTCGAGATCGCGCGCCTCCTCTTCGTGGCGCACAAGATCCCGCTCGCCGAGCGCGACCGGTTGCGGCAGGACCTGCTGGATTACTGCGAGCGCGACACCTGGGCCACGGTGCGGCTAATGGCTCGGCTGCGGGAGCTGGCGGCCTCGGTCTAAGACTCTTGGCTAGCTTGCTTCGCGTTTCGGAGGGCGGCCTGCCTCGGCGAGCGTTGCGGCCGCGGCCGCGCTCCGAATAACCCGCTATTCGTGCCGCAGCGCCACCACCGGCTCCACCCCGGTGGCCCGGCGCGCCGGCACCAGGCTCGCCAGCAGTCCCACCGCCGTGATCACCAGCACCATTAGCAGGAACACGGGCGGGTCGCGCGGCGCCACCTCGAACATCAGGATTCCGATCACCTTGGTCAGCAGCACCGCGATCAGCAGGCCCGCCCCGAGCCCGAAGGCGAGTTGCAGGCCACCCTGCCGCAGCACCAGCCGGATCACGTCCCGCGCGCTCGCGCCAAGCGCCATGCGGATCCCCATCTCCTTCATGCGCCGGCTCACCGAGAACGACAGCACTCCGTAGAGCCCTACCGTCGCCATGAAGAGCGCCGCTCCGCCGAACACGATGAACAGGGTGCCGAAGACGTAGTAGAACCAGGTCTCCTGCTGGATCACCCCCGCCATCGAGTCCACCAGGTAGATCGGCTGGTTCGGGTTGAGGGAGCGCACCGCCTCCCGCACCGAGCGGGTGAGTACCAGCGGGTCGCCGCCCACGGACTCGACCGCGATGCTCACAAAGCGCGGGTCCCGCTGCGCCAGCGGCACGTAGTAGCCCCAGGCATCCCGCCGCTCGGTGCCGACCCCCTCCATCCTCAAGTCCGGCACCACCCCCACGATCGTCAGCCACGCCCCCAGGCTGTCCCGCCCCGTGAGCTCCGCGAAGCGCTGGCCCAGCGCCTCCCGGCCCGCGAAAAACTTCTTCGCGAAGGCCTGGTTCACGATCGCCACCGGCTCGCTCCCCGCCGCGTCGGCCGCGCTGAAATCCCGGCCCTGCAGCAGCGTCACCCCGAAGGTGGTGAAGAACCCGGGCGAGATCGTCGCCGTCCGCGCGCTGGGATAGTCGCGCGAGGTCGGATAGCTCTGCCCCGCGATGCCGATGCTGCTGCCCTCGGCGCGCAGCGGCAGGCTGGTGGTGAGCGCCGCCGACCGCGCCCCCGGCACCGCGCGCAGCCGCCCCGTGAGCTCGCGGAAGAAGCCCCGCCGCGCCGCCGTGTCGGGATACTCGCTGTCGAAGAGCCCCACCCGGGCGGTGAAGATCCGCTCGGTCGCGAAGGGGTAGCGGAACCGCCGCAGCGTGACGATGCTCCGCACCATGAGCCCCGAGCCGATCAGCAGGGCGCACGACAGCGCGATCTCGGCCCCCACCAGCGCCCGGGTGAGCCGCCC
>DASYPD010000129.1:0-4670 GCA_036007005.1 Gemmatimonadales bacterium | reverse complement strand
AGCAATCCGATGCTCGGGCTGCGGGGCTGCCGGCTGGGGATCATGTAGCCCGAGATCACCGCGATGCAGGCCCGCGCGATCTTCGAAGCCGCCTGCACCGTGGCCGCCCGCAAGGGACGGGTGCAGCCGGAGGTGATGATTCCGCTGGTGGCCCACGTGGTGGAGTTCCGCAAACAGGCGCTGATCGTGCGGCAGGTCGCGGAGGAGGTGTTCCGCGAGCGGCAACTGACGGTGCCCTATCTGCTGGGCACGATGATCGAGCTGCCGCGCGCCGCACTCACCGCCGATGAGATTGCGCGCGAGGCGCAGTTTTTCTCCTTCGGCACCAACGATCTCACCCAGACCGTCTGGGGACTCTCCCGCGATGACGCCGGCGTCTTTCTCCCCGCGTACCTCGAGCAGAACATCATCGAGAACGACCCGTTCATCGTGCTCGACATCGCTGGCGTCGGCAAGCTCATGGCGATGGCGGTGCAACTGGGGCGGGAGGCGCGGCGGGATCTCAAGGTGGGGATCTGCGGCGAGCACGGCGGCGAGCCGGAGGCGGTGGCCTTCTGCGAGGCGCAGAAAATGAACTATGTCTCCTGTTCCCCCTTCCGGGTGCCTATCGCGCGACTCGCCGCGGCGCAAGCCGCGCTCGCCGAGCGGGGGACCATGAACCGGACCCGCGCCACTGTCTAAGCACTCGCGCGCTGACGCGGGCGCGCTTCCAGGTATTGCGTGAACTCCTGCGGCGGCACCGGCCGGCCATAGAGGTATCCCTGGGCCTTCTGGCAGCCGCGCTCGCGCAGGAATGACGCCTGCGCCTTGGTCTCGACTCCTTCTGCCACGACGTCCAGCTCCATGGCCCGCGCCAACGCAATGATCGCCGTGGTGATCGCGGCGGCATCCGCACTCGACGTCACGTCCACGATGAAGGAACGGTCGATTTTGAGGGTCGAGACCGGGAAGTTCTTGAGGTAGCTGAGCGAGGAATAGCCCGTCCCGAAGTCGTCGATGGCCAGGCTCACCCCGAGCTCGGCGAGCTCGCGGATCCGCCGCTCGGTGGTACCGCCCGGCTCCATCAAGAGCGATTCGGTGAGCTCGATGGCGAGGGCTCCCGGCCTCACCCCGGTCTCGGCGAGAATATCCTGGACCGTGCGCACGATCCCCCGCTGGCGCAGCTGCCGGGCCGACAGGTTCACCGACACACGGGGCGTATCATAACCCGCGCGCTCCCAGGCCCGGATTTGCGCGCACACCCCGCGCAGGATCCACTCGCCGAGCGGGACAATCAGACCGGAATCCTCGCAGAGCCGGATGAACTCCCCTGGCGGCACCACGCCGCGCTCGGGATGCTCCCAGCGGATCAGGGCCTCGGCCCCGGTCACCCAGCGCGTCCGGAGCTCCACGATCGGCTGGTACCAGAGACTGAATTCGCCGAGCTCCACCGCCTTGCGCAGCTCCTGCTCCAGTTGCATGCGGCTCAAGGCCTCGGAGTTCATGGAGGCGGAATAGAGCTCGACGGTGTTGCGGCCTTCTTCCTTGGCGTGGGTCATCGCGACGTCAGCGTTCTTATGCACGGTCTCCGTGTCGGGGCCATCGTCGGGATAGGTCGCGATCCCGATCGACGCGGTCACAAAAACCTCCTGCGAGCCAAGCCGGAAGGGCTGCTGGAACGCCTCGAGCATGCGGCGCGCACTCCAGAGCGCCTCCTGCGGCTCCGCCAGCGCCGGCAGCACCACCGCGAACTCGTCGCCGCCCAGCCGAGCCACCTGGACGCCGAGCGTCTCGGCGCCGGCATCCGCGCCGTCATCCTGCCGGAAGCAGGCCTGCATGCGCACCGCCACTTCTTGCAGCAGTTGATCGCCCAACCCGTGACCGAGAGTGTCGTTAATGCGGCTGAAATGGTCCAGATCGAGAGAGCACACTCCGACCCGCCGCCCATCCTCCTGCGCGCGTCCGATCGCCTGTCCCAGCCGCTGTTTATAGAGCACCCGGTTGGGCAGCCGGGTCAGGCTGTCGTAGAAGGCGAGCACGCGCACCTGGTCCATCATCCGCGCATTCCACAGCGCCACAGCCACCCGGTCCGCGAGGCGGCGGAGATCCAGCAGGGTTTCGTTACTGCGCCGCGTCGGGTCGTCGCGCACCGCGAGGACGCCGAGCAGCTCCCCACCGTGATAGAGGGGGCAGCAGAGCAAGGCGACGTCCAGCCCGTTTTCGAAATGGCCGAGGTAACCGGGGATGGCCGCGATGCCGGTGCCGAAGCTCATCCATTCGGGCTGCTCCTGGGTCTGCAGGATCTCCGCGGCCGTGAGCTGAACCTGCACCATGGAGCGGAGTCCGCGCCCGCAGGCGAGCTCGATCCAGGTGGTCCCCGCGGGTTCGCCGTCGGGACTCAACACGGTCAGACTCAGCGCCTCGCAGGAGGCGAGCTCGGGAACCCGATCGAGGACGGTTTGCGCAATGGTGGCGGTATCGACCGAGGAGAGGATCGCACGGTCGATCTCGGCCGCGGTTTCCAACGCGCGGAATTGGCGCTCCAGCCTGGCGGTCATCACGTTGAAAGCGCCCCCGAGCTCTTCCAGCTCATCCCCGCTGCTAACCCGCACGGGGGTTCGGAAATCCCCCTGCGTGATGCGCCGGGTGCCCTTGCCAAGCTCGTCCAGCGGAAGCAGGCTGCGCTGGATCTGCCGGAGACTCAGGGCTACGACGGCGAGAAGGGCCAGGGCCAGCACGAGCGGGAAGCTGCGGCGGAAGCCGGCGATGGGCGCAATGATGTCGGCGCGCGGCTCGCTCAGCACCACGCGCCAAAGCGGCGCCGAAAAGCCGGTCGTCCGGGGAAGGGTCCAGTAGGCGGACAACAGCGGCCGGGAGTCGTTCCACTCGAATGAGCCCACCGCTCCCTGCCCCACGGCGCGGGAGACGGCGTGCGAGAGGCCGGCGAGCGCCTTGGAGGCACCGAGCACGCTGGCGTAGTCGGCATCGAGCAAGTCGAGGGTGATGCTTCCGGGAAGACCCTGAGCGTCCGCCGCGCTCCAGAGGTAGTCGGGGCTGAGGCGGGCGAAGAGGAGGGTCTCGGAGGAAGTCTCCGGCCGATGGACCAGGTAGAGAGCCGGAGCCGGCTCCGCAGGCCGCACCAGCAGCGTGCTCTGCCCCGGCGACAAGACCGGAAGCTGCAGTCCGGATAGGGGGTCAACGCTGCCGCGCCTGCCCGCGAGAATTCCGATCGGCCCGCGCGAGCTCGCCGCAATTCCTTCGGCAGCGTAGAGGAGATCCTCACCGCAGCCGGACGCGGCGGCCCGGCGAGGCTGCTGCGCACAGGCCAGCAACGCATCTCCCTGGCGCCGCAGATCCGACTCGAAAAAACTCAGCCGGTCATACACCGTCTTGCCGGCGGAGCCGGCGAGCGCGCTGAGTCGCTGCCGGCCCTGGCGGGTGAGCTCCCCGGTGACACTGACGAAGGAAAGCAAGGCGACGGCGCAGGTCGGCACCACAGCGCAGGCGGCAAACAGGATGAGCAGGCGGCGGCCCAAGCGACTCCGGAGGAGCCGCTGCGCAGAGACGACGGAATTGTCCAGCATGCCAACGCTTCGCGGCATTCGGCCGGGCCGGGTGAGCGCCTACCAGGAGCCTCGGAAACGCTTTCGACTGAGCAACGCCTAGGCCAGCCGAAGCAGGAGAGAGGATGCTCAAGCAGCACAAGGAGTTGGGCGTCTTAAGGAGAGGCTCGACCCGGCGGAATACCGGTCTTCCCGGTGGCCGGGCTGCGAATGGTCTTGCTTGATACGGCGGCGGGATCAGGCGATGTTCGGGCGCATTCGGGCGGGCGGGCAGGCGGGCGGTCAGGCGGTCGCTGCCCATTTTCAAGGAGAGCTGGTGACGAGGATCGCATGCCTAACCCGCTAGTCGGCGTCCTGCTGGGCTCCGCTTCCGACTGGGAGGTAATGCAACACGCGGTGCGGCGGCTGGAAGAATTCGAGGTGCCCTGCGAAGCCAAGGTGGTCTCCGCCCATCGCAGCCCTGAGCTGGCCCACCGCTATGCCCGAGAGGCCGCGGCGCGCGGGCTCCTCTGCATCATCGCTGCCGCCGGTGGGGCGGCGCACCTGGCCGGCGTCATCGCCGCCAACACCACTCTCCCGGTGCTCGGCGTTCCGCTCGCTGGCAAGCATCTGCAGGGCATGGATTCGCTGCTCAGCACGGTCCAGATGCCGGCGGGCATTCCGGTGGCGACTTTTGCGATCGGGGAGGCGGGTGCCCAGAACGCCGCGCTCTTTGCGGTGGCGCTCCTGGCGCGGACCGATGCCAGGCTGGCCGCTAAGCTGCAAGCGTTCCGGGCCGAGCTCGAGGCCAAGGTCGCGAGCGCAACCCTGCCTCGCTGAGTCACTCCCCCAAAGACCTACGGCTCCCTCATCGGGAGCCGTAGTCATGGAGGCGCAGGGAATCGAACCCTGGTCCGAACCAGTTTCCAGCACAGCGTCTACGTGCGTAGGCCGATCTCTTTGCGTGGCCCCGGGCCGGTCATCGGCCAACCTTCCCGGAACGAACCCCCGGAAATCTCACCTGCCGTGTCGGAGGACCACGGCCGGCCAGCCCGGTTTTGCTATTCGACGCCGTCGCCCCGGACGGGCTCCGTCGCCGAAGGTGCGGGAAGCGAGCTTAGCTCAGCTTCTTACGCAGCCAGCGCCAAA
>DASYPD010000128.1:0-4142 GCA_036007005.1 Gemmatimonadales bacterium | reverse complement strand
CCTCAGGCGTAACTGTACGGGATCAGCCCAGGTTGTCGATTGCCAGAGTCCTTCAGGCGGCGCGGTAGTAATAATTGAGCATGCCGCCCAGGCGCTTCCGCCGCCCAACTTCACCTTTACCTCGAACTTGGCTTGGGTCCGGGCTGATGATCCGATTTCGCAAGCCCTCGTGAGGTCGCTCCATATGATAATGGGCCAGGAAGCTGTGGCTCGCTATCCGCAACGATTCCTCACCAAACAGGATCATCCGCTCTAGACAGGATTCCTTGATGCTGCGTACACATCTCTCGGCATGCGCGTCAAATTCGGTGAGCGCGGCGGCAGTCTGACTGATTGCACACCTGCGCGAAGAAGTCTGCGGCTACCAGGACTTCCCAATGCCGGCTCAGAAACTCCTTCCAACTCGTCTTCCGCTTCCGCTCCGGCGACGGCTCCAGTCCGTGGCGCTTCAGAATCTCGGCGATCGTACTGCGAGCCAGCTCATGACCCAGATGGGATAATGCGCCCTGGATGCGCCCATAACCCCAATCCCGGTTCTCTTTGGCCAATCACCAGAGCCTCGATCTGTCCAGCAGTTCGTGGTCGACCCGGCTGCCGCTGGCCACTGCCGTCGTATTTCTGTGCAATCAGTTTTCGATGCCAGGCGAGCAAGGTTTCAGGCGTGACAATGGTAACCACCTCGGCCAGAAGTTTTCGTCCAATCCCTTGGCGCTCGCGCCAGGCGACGGCGCTGATCGTCGGTGAGCCGCAACCGTCGATCGCCGAGTTGCTCGCGGAGGACGCGATTCTCCTCGCGAAGGTAGTCAATGGCACGCAGTTGGCGTTGGTTCATGCATCCGGCACCGGCGATCAAGACGAAATGGATCAAGGACTCGCAGCACCTCGGCAGCTTTGTCGGGATGTGAGGCCCAGCGCCACCGAGCACCAGGAGATCAAGGGGTTCGAGTTTCCGGGCCATACGGGGTCTGATCCACTTGGGTCCAAGAACCTCGATCCACGCCCAGCCCGCGGCTCTGATACCTTGTGTCTTGATGCCGCCGAGCCTGGCGGCGGTCAGACAACCCTATCAAGCCAAACGCGCGATGGTGGTGAGCGGGGAGGCACACGCGACCGACGTCGGTCTGGACGTTCTGAGGTCGGGCGGGAACGCAATCGACACCGCTGTCGCCATGGGATTTGTCCTGAGTGTGACCCACTCGGGGATGTGCGGTCTGGGCGGCGGCTACATCCTGGCTCGCACTGGAGATGGAAGGAGCACGTTCCTCGACTTTCGCGAGCAGGCGCCGATACAGTCGTCCCGTGCGATGTTTCTGGACTCCAACGGCCGGCTCTCCGCCGATAGCGTTACCGGATGGCGCGCGGCGGCGGTGCCCGGATACGTGCTGGGGTTCGACACGGCCCATCGAGAGTTTGGTTCGAAGCCGTGGGCGGACCTGTTGCAGCCGGCTATCGATCTGGCTCGGAATGGCCACCCGATCTCCTATCTGCGCGCGCAGTCGCTGCGCAGCATCGTGAGCCTGCTAAACGATCCGGAATCGACGAGGATATTTCTGAACCGGGGCCTCTACTACGAGCCTGGTAACGTACTGATCCAAGCCGACCTGGCTCAGACGCTCGAGCGGATCGCACGCGCAGGCGCCAAAGAGTTCTACCACGGCGACGTGGCGCATCGGCTGGCAGATTCGATGAAAGCCAACCGCGGACTGATCGGGCTCGCGGACCTGCGAAACTATCACGTGTCGGAGCACCAGCCGCTCCAGGGACGCTATCGGGGATACGATGTGCTAACGGCCTCGGGCAGCAGTTCCGGCGGTGTCTGCCTGCTTCAGATGCTGGGCATGCTGGAGGGCTCGGGCTACGAGAAGTCCGGAGCGGGCTCGGCCGCGGTGCTTCATTTCTTGGCGGAAGCGATGCGCCGGAGCTTTGCCGACCGCTGTGAATCCCTGGGCGATCCCGACTTCGTCCAGGTTCCGTATGAGACGCTACTGGATCGGGCACGTCTGGCGCTGCTGCGCGCCTCGGTCGATCCCGACCGTGCCACACCGAGCGATCAAATTCGCCCGGGAAAATCGGCCGTTCGCGAAGGTGCCAGCACGACTCACTTCGGCGTAGTGGACGCGGCCGGCAGCGCCGTCGCCGTCACCATCACGTTGAACACCCAATACGGCAGCGGTGTGACCGTTCCGGGACTAGGCTTCCTGTTGAATAACAATATGGACAACTTCGCGGCCAACCCGGGCAACGCGAACCAGTACGGGCTGGTGCAGGGCGAAGCGAACGCCATTCAACCGGGCAAGCGCCCGGCGGCCTCGATGACTCCGACGATCGTACTCAAGGATGGGAAGTTGTTCATGGTGGTCGGAACTCCCGGCGGCCCCACGATCGCGAATTCCGTGTTGCAAGCCCTTGTGAACGTGATCGACTTCGGACTGAACGCGCAGGACGCCGTGAACGCGCCGCGCATTCACCATCAGTGGTATCCCGACCGGATCTTTATCGAGCCCGGTTTTTCCCCCGGCACGATCGCTCTGCTGAAAGGGCGCGGCCACGAGATCGAGTTGAGGGAATCGAACAACGATGTGAATATGATCCTGGCCGGCGAGGAATGGATGCAAGCCGGCATCGATCCGCGGCGCGAAGGCAAGGCGGCGGGATATTAATTCACTTGGACGGGAATGGCTTTCCGCCGGGCAACGATGGCCAGCAGAACCGCGCAGAGCGCGCACACGCCGCTGAACCATTCGACCGGCTGGGACAGGCCCACGCTACGGTCGAGCAGACCTCCGAGCAGCGTGCCGATGCCGCCGGCGAGTCCCCCGGCCAGCGTCAGGCAGCCAGCGGTCAGCCCGTAACGCTGGGGTGGGACCATTTGATATGCTCCGGCGACGACGTTGGACAGCATCAATCCGGAAAAGAAACCGAATCCGGCGGCAGCCAATTGCATCAGGGGAATCGTCGGTGCGGCAAAGATGGCCGGCGCGAGCGGCGCCGCCACCAGGAGGCCGGC
Source organism: Gemmatimonadales bacterium (assembly GCA_036007005.1). Taxonomy (GTDB): domain Bacteria; phylum Gemmatimonadota; class Gemmatimonadetes; order Gemmatimonadales; family GWC2-71-9; genus JABFSM01. The sequence goes on along the minus strand of DASYPD010000128.1, from coordinate 1,135 downwards.
CGCGACGACGTAACAGCGCCCTTGAGCGCGGACCCGCACCAGACGGTCGCCGAGCCAACCGCCGCTCAGGAGTCCGCAAGCGGAAGCCACCTGGAGAGTCAACGTCGCGTGGAGTCCGCTGCCTGCGAGGTCGAGACGAAACTTCGAGCGCAGATAATCAGGAAGCCAGGCGTAGATCATCCAAAGCAGGAAACACATGAGTGAGAACGCCAGGCCGAGCAGGGCCAACGAGAGGGGGCGCGAGGTACCAGACCGGCGCTGCCTGCCGGGAGACCGCCCCCGTGCTGGTGGACGGCAGCACATTCCAAAGAACGAGGAAGTAGAGGATGCCGACTCCGCCCAGCGTCCAGGAGGCCGTGCGCCAGCCGAAGTGGTCGGCCAGCCAGCCTCCCAGCCAACCACCGGCCGCGATGCCCGCGAATTGCGCGATTCCGTGCATCGAAAGAGCGCGTGCCCGGCGCTGCTCTCCGAATACACTGCCGATCAGGCCAACCGCGGCCGGGAAATAGAAGCCCTCGGTCAGCCCCACAACGCCGCGCCACACCAAGAACACCGCGGGGCTGCGGCTGAATCCGGCAGCGATGGTGGCCAGGCTCCAACTGAAAAGGCTGGCGGCGATCACGGTGCGGCGCGGCAACCGTTCCGAAACGGTACCCCCCAAGGCGCAGCGAACGAGTACACCCACAGGAACACGCTTCCGATCAGACCGAGTTGTGTCTCGCTAAAGCCGGGATCCTGTCGCAGCAGCGCGAACCACGAAAAGGCCATCTGGCGGTCGATGTAGTTCAACAGGTAGGCGATCCACAAGCAGCACAGGATGCGATAGGGCGTGGGCATCACGAAGCCGGGTTCAGGCGTCCCCGGCACGCTCGATGCGGAGCGGCTGCGGCCCTTCCCACCGGCAGCGCCGGCAGGCCTGCGCGAAGGCGGTCCAATCGTGCTTCCAGTCGCCCGGGATGCGAGCGAACAGGCAGGCATGCACGGGCACGCCTTCGTGCCCGCGGAGAACCACGCCGCGTCCATACACGAAGCAGACCTCGGCCACGGCGCGCGCAGGGCCCGTGGCGCCTACACGTTCGTCGTAGAAGTAGAGCAACTCGCCGGGCAGCGGAAGCTGGACGATGTTCTCCCGCGG
>DASYPD010000127.1:0-4408 GCA_036007005.1 Gemmatimonadales bacterium | reverse complement strand
CGTCATCATCGAGCGGACGGGAGCCCGGCCGGCCGGGCGCGAGAGGATCGTCGCTGAGCGACAGCTTTTCGTCGAAGACGCGCTCGCCGAGCTTTCCGCGCAGCGGCGAGGAGCCGAGCCAGGCCTCGTATCCCGTGAGCGCGGCCCGGAGCGGGCGCAGAAAGGTGAGCACGGCAGGGGGAGCCAGGCACACCGTGAGCGTGGCCGGGAGGGTCCGCACGGACTCCAGAATCGGCGGCGCGAGCCGCCGCTCCACCTCTGCGGCGAGCCGCTCGATTTCGGAGAGGGCCGGCAGCGTACTTCCCGCCGCGTGCACCCGGCAGGGGGGGGCCCAGCCTGCCCCGATGGATTCGACCACCGCGCCCACGCCCGCGAGAGTGACGCCATAACCCGCGAGCACACCGCGGGTGTTCGCGACCTCGATCGAGCCGGCGGCACGTTCCGCCCACACCTCGATCCGGCGCCCGCTTTGCTGCAGCCGCTCGAGCAGGGTCCGGGCGAGCGCGTGGAGCACGGCAACATCCGCCGCGGCGGCGGCGGGAGCGCGATTCGCCACCGCCGGCAGAGGCGCCGGCGCGGGCAGGAAAAGTTCGAGCTCGCCGCCCGAGGCCGCGGCAGCCATAGCGCGCCCTATGAGGTCACCCACGTCATCCCCGGCCGTGGCGGCATGCCCGACTCGGCCCTCCCGCCCCACCCGCAGGTGACAAGTCCGGCTGCGCGAGCTGCTGACCCGGGTGTCCCCCTCGGGAGCGATGGCGAGCGACAGGGTGTCATCGACCTTCACGACAGCATCGGCGGCCTGCACGCGCCCTGCGAGCGCGGCGAGGAGCGCTCCGCTCACCTTGGTCCAGCTCCGACGGGTACCTGGACCAGGCGGAGATGGGGTGCGCCAGTGCTGACCGGCACCACTCCGGCCGCGCCGTCGCGACAACGCCCACCGCGGGTGTCCCAGACAAAGTCCGCTGCCACGGCATCAACCCGGCCGAGCAATTCCAGCAGCTCGCCTCCGATGGCCACCCCCTTCACGGGCTCTGCGAAGCTTCCCTCCCGAATCATGCGTGCCTGGCCGGCTCGCAAACCGATGTAATCGTCGGCGCCTTCGCAGCCGAGCACCTCGGACACATAGACTCCGAGGCGAACTCCTTCGAGCAAATCGGCCAGGGTTCCCCGGTCCGGCGCGAGGTAGGTATTGCTGGCGCGAGGATGCGGCTCACCACGCAGCGAACCGGCCCGGGCATGACCCATGGGCGCCTGCCCCGAGGCGGCGGCGGTTTCGCGATTATGCAGGTGACCCAGAACGACGCCGTTCTGAATGATCACGCTCCGGCGTGCCAGCGTGCCCTCATCATCACAGACGGCACTCGCCCACAAGCCTTCGGCGCTCGGATCGTCACCCACACTGAGACATTCCGGCCCTACCCGCGTGCCGAGCGGAAGGACATCCGAATCCGCGCCGGGCAGGGCGGGCCGCGCGAGATGAGCCACGGCCCGGTGCACCAACGCGCCAGCCGCAGCAGGATCGAGCACCACCGTGTAGCTGCCAGGCCGGATGGGAGCGGCGTGCAGTCGTTCGACCGCTTTCCCCGCGACGTCTTGCATCAGCGCTTCCGCCGCCCCGAGCGAGCCCCAGCCACCGCGCACACCCAGGGAACCGAGCGCCCGCTCGACGTTGCCCTCTTCCTGCGCGAGGGCGAGCACCGCGAGGGTGAGGGATGCCTGGATCTCGTGAATCCAGGTGCCCTCCGACGTGGCGAGCCAGGTCTCGATGACGGCATCCCGGCAGCAGAGCCGTGCGGCGCTGATCCGCCGGTCGGCCGCGAACAGGACGGCTGCCAGGGACTCAGCGCGCTGGCGCTTCTCCGCGAGCGTGACCTCCCTGGGATCATCAGACAGGGCGCTCACACCCTCGAGCTTGCGAATGGGGATGGGCGCGAGCGTGACGGGCTGCCGCGACGCAGCGGCCAGAGACAGCTCATGGGCCTGAAGCAGATTCCGATCAAGCCGATCGGCTCCGCTGAAGCCGACCGAGCCCCATCCGGTGCCGGGAGAACAGCAGCGGGCGAGGCCGCCGGTCTCGCGCGCGCTGCCCGCCACTTCGACGGCGCGTCCCCGCACCAGCACGGTGGAGGACCAGACGCGGCGGACCCGGAGCTCGCTGTACCCCGCGCGCGCGCGGGAGATTGCGTCGAGAATCGCTTGCTTCACCGCGTGCTCTGCAAATACCCCGCGTAGTCCGGACGCGTCACCAGCTGGCCGTCCTGAACCACTTCGCGGTCCCAGGGCAGGATGATGAACTTGTCGGTTTCGAAGGAGTGGAAATCCGGCTCATAGGGCCCGGTCTTGAAGGACACGGCCGTGCGCACTTCGCCGGGAGTTGCCCGTTTCACTTCATTGAGGGCGAGCCGGAGTGTGTGGCCGCTGTCGCAGGTTTCATCGACGATGAGCACCCGGCGCCCCTTGACGGAAGGAGGCGGTCCCATCACGAGCACCGGCAGGGCATCCTCGGCTTTGCGGGTTACCACCATCGAGGCGAAGTCGCGTTGCAGGATCGCGGCGATGACGACCCCGGGTATCACTCCCGCTTTGGCGATGCCCAGGATGAGCTCGGGGTCGTACTCCCGGGCGACTTTGAGAGCGAGCGCGCGACACAACTCGCCGAAGAGGGGCCAATCGATCTCCAGAACGCCCCGGGTGGTTGGTGGAATCGTGCGGCGCATGGGGGGCTCCGGCTGAACGTTTCGGGGAGGCGAACCGAGATCCAACGTAAACACCGGAAGCTGGTGGGGGCAAATGCGTTGCCTTGTCGCGACAGGCGCCTTAGTTTAGGACACGTCCTCCCCGAAGAGGAACCAACTTTGCCACCGGAGAAGCACCCGACCCGATGAGTTTCTGGCGACGGCTTGTGGGGGCCTTGTCGAGCACCGACTCTCCCCGCCCGAAGCGCCTGGATTATCTCAACGAGGCGCTCGCGCTCGAGCGGCAAGGGGACTATGGCGCGGCGATTACTTCGTACCGGCTGGGGCTTCGCGATAACCCGCGGGATCCCCGCATCCTGCAGAACATGGCCATCGCTTTCACCAAAACGGGTCAGCCCGACGAAGCCATCCGCCATTATCGTCGCGCGCTCGAGCTCGACCCGACGCTGACGGGCGCGCATTACGGCATCGCCTTCCTGCTGCTCAAGCGCGGCGAGAACGAGACGGCCGCGCAGCACCTGCGCGCGTTCCTGAGCCGTCCGCCCAAGGGCTCCGACGCTGATCGCTGGATCCGCCACGCCGAGGCGACGCTGCACGAGATCGAGGTCGCCGCGCCGGCGCACGGGGCCGAGGCCGCGGGCACCACGTGAGTTGGCGAGTCGGGGTGGCGCTCGCCGCCCTGCTCAGCAGCTGCGGAAACCTCCCCACGACGAGCGAGGGCGTCGCGTTCCTCCAGGTGCAGCTCCCTAGCAGCACCACGCTCGCCGTCGGCGCCACTCTTCAAATGCACGCCACCGCGCTCGACCAGGCGGGGAACCCGCTCGACGTCGCCATCCGCTGGCGGACCCCGGATACGACGCTCAGCGTTGAGGCCGGCACCGGCCTGGTGACCGGCCTCGCTCCCGGCACCGGAAGAGTACAGGCCGTCGTAGGCGATGAGGAGCTCGTCTCCGATTTCATCACCCTGACCGTCCAAGAACCTTCCGCGGCGCCTCGGCGGCCGTGAGCTCTCCCCGCAGTCTCTGCGAACTCTTCTTCAGCACCGTCGAGCGGTTCCGCACCCGGCCGGTGGCGCTGCGCTCGAAGCAGGGCAGCCGCTGGACCGCGCTGGGCTATGCCGAACTGCTGGAGCGCGTCCACTCGGTGAGCCTCGGACTCCTGGAGCTCGGGATCTGCCCCGGCGATCGCGTGGCGATTCTCTCCGAGAACCGGCCGGAGTGGGCGGTCGCCGATTTCGCCTGCCTCACCGCACGCTGCGCGGATGTGCCAGTCTACGCGACGCTTCCCCCCCAACAGGTGGAATACATCCTGCGCGACTCGGGCGCCGTCGCGGTCTGCGTCTCGACGCGCGGGCAGCTCGAGAAAGTGCGTCAGGTTCGCGCCGCGCTTCCGGCGCTGCGCCAGCTGATCGCATTCGACGCGGGACTCGAGGGCGGGGAGGTCATCGGCTTCGCCGCACTCGAAGCCCGCGGGCGCGCGGCGCTCGCCCGCTATCCGCGCTGGCGCGAGGACGCGCTCGCGGCAGGTCCCGACGACCTCGCCACGATCATCTATACCTCGGGCACCACCGGTGAGCCGAAGGGGGTGATGCTCACCCACGGCAACATCGCGTCGAACGTGGCGGCGTGCCTGGAGCTGCTGCCGCTCTCGCAGCGTGACGAATGCCTCTCCCTGCTGCCGCTCTCCCACATCTTCGAACGGATGGCCGGCCA
>DASYPD010000126.1:0-15141 GCA_036007005.1 Gemmatimonadales bacterium | reverse complement strand
GTTCCAGGTGCGCGATGATGGCGCCGAGCTGGCCGGCGGCGACGGCATCGGGCTTGATGATGGCGAGAGTCTGGTTTCCTGGCATGATCACCTGTACGGCGTGACCAGTGACCGGTGACCAGTGACCAGTGGAAACCCACCGGTTACCGGTTACCGGTTACTGGTTACCGTCACGCTGCGAATGAGTTCAACGACATCAACCGGTCGCCGCATCACGGCGATCCCGGCCCGCTCGAAGGCGTGGATTTTCTCTTCCGCCGTTCCCGAGGCGCCGGAGATGATCGCGCCGGCGTGGCCCATCCGGCGCCCCTTGGGCGCAGTCTGTCCCGCAATGAATCCGATCACCGCTTTGCGCACGTACTCGGCGATGAATGCAGCCGCCTTCTGCTCATCGGTGCCGCCGATTTCTCCCAGCATCACGATCGCATCGGTACCGGGATCATCCTGAAAGGCCCGCAGCACATCGATAAAGCTGGTTCCGATGAGGGGATCGCCGCCAATCCCGACGCAAGTGCTCTGGCCGATGCCGTTCCTGGTGAGATGATTCACCACTTCGTAGGTCAGGGTCCCGCTGCGCGACACCAGCCCCACCCGTCCTGGCGTGCAGATCTGGCCTGGGATAATGCCCACTTTCGCACTGCCCGGCGTGATGAGCCCGGGACAATTCGGACCCAGCAGCCGGGCGCCGCACTCGCGCACAAAGGGAAGCACCCGGGCCATATCGAGTACCGGAATGCCTTCGGTGATGCAGACGATGAACCGGATCCCCGCGTCGGCCGCCTCGGCGATCGCGCCGGCGGCGAGCGTTGGAGGCACGTAAATGACCGACGTATTGGCTTCGGTCGCCGCGACCGCATCCGCCACCGTGTGAAAGATCGGGACCGTTCCCTCGAAACGCTGACCGCCTTTGCCCGGGGTCACCCCCGCCACGACGCTGGTGCCATACTCCAACATCTGCCTGGCGTGGAAGGAACCGTCCCGCCCGGTGATCCCCTGCACCACCAGGCGCGTGGTGGCATCGACGAAGATGCTCACGCCGTCCCTCGGGCCAACGCGACGGCTTCCTTGACCGCCTCATCCATGTCGCTCAGCGCACGCATTCCCACCCGCTGGAGAATCCGGAACGCCTCGGCCTCGTTGGTGCCGGTGAGGCGAATCACGATCGGAAGCTCCACCGTGAACTGGCGCGTGGCGGTGACGATGCCGTTGGCAACATCATCGGTGCGGGTAATGCCGCCGAAGATATTGAAAAGGATGGCCTTCACGTTCGGATCGGCGGTGATGATGCGAAGGGCGTTCACCACCTTCTCCGGATTCGAGCTGCCGCCGATATCGAGGAAGTTCGCCGGTTCGCCGCCGTAGAACTTCACCAGGTCCATCGTGGCCATGGCAAGGCCCGCGCCGTTGACGACGCAGCCCACGTTGCCTTCGAGCTTGATGAAGCTGAGGCCGGCGCGACGCGCGGCGACCTCGCTCGGCGCTTCCGCTGATTCGTCGCGCAGCGCCGCCAGATCAGGGCGCCGGTCGAGCTCGTTGTCGTCGATGGAAATCTTCGCATCGAGGGCCAGGACCTGCCCCGCCGGCGTAGTGATCAGCGGGTTGATCTCGGCGAGCGAAGCGCCGTTGTTCACGAAAACGCCGTACAACTGGTGCATGATGCCCGCCGCGGCGCGCGCCTGCGCAAAATCTCCATACAGCTTGAGGCCGAGTCCGAGCGCCTGGTGCGCCAGCAGGCCATAGCGGGGATCGACCGCGAGCCGGACGATCTTCTCGGGAGTCGTCGCGGCGACTTCCTCGATGTCCACGCCTCCCGCCGCGCTGACCATGAACACCGGACGCTGCGACTCGCGGTCCATGATGAGACCGAGGTAGCTCTCGCTCGCGATCTCCGCGGCCGGGACGACCAGCACCTGGTGCACGACCAGGCCCTTGATCGTCATCCCCAGGATCGCCTCCGCGGCCCGGCGCGCCTCCCGCGGATCGCGGGCGAGCCTGACGCCGCCCGCTTTGCCTCGTCCACCGGCGTGCACCTGCGCCTTCACCACGACGGCGCCGCCGAGCCGCGTAGCGATGGCCGCGACTTCGTCCGGGCTCGACGCGACATCGCCGCCGGGCACCGGCACGCCGGCGTCGCGGAGCAGCACGCGAGCCTGGTATTCGTGGAGGTTCATGGCCGGCCAAAAGTAGTGGCAGGCATCACGCTCGCCTAGGGACGCCGCAGCTCGAGCAGCTCGCGCAGTCGGGCGAGGGTGCGCTCGCGCTCCTGCAGATCATTTCGCTGGGCAGCCGAATCTGCATGACGCAGCAAGGCACGCACTTGCTCGAGGATGCGCTGGGCGGTGGATCCGCCGGCGGTGGGCGACATCAGATTCCGGAAATTGAGCCAGGCTTCCGGCAGCGTTCGCCCGGCGCCGAGTGACATTTCTTCGGCGCGATTGCGCCTGCCGAGGCCCACGCTCACCAGCAGCAACCGCGCGTGGCTCGCGGTATCGACCGCCCAGGCCGGCCGGTAGGCCACGATTCCCTCCGCGGCGAGCGCAAAGCGCACCCGTCCCAGCCGCAGCGAGTCCCCGCTCGCCTGCACCGAATCGTGCAGAGCCTGCTGAAAGGGAAAGCGCAGCCAGCGCGCTTCCAGTTTCGCGCTCGACTCCACGGTCCAGAGCGAGTCGAGCACCAGCAGATGAAGCGAATCGCCGCTCGCCGTTCGACGGGCCAGCAGCAGGGCACCGACCTTCTGATCAGCGAGGTGCGCAAAGGGCACCAGGTACTCACTGCCGCCGGGGGCCGCCGGGGGCAGCAGCACGATCCCGTGAGGGCTGCGATCGAGCCGGCCCGCACGCCACGCGGGACCCTCCGGGACCAGAGCTTGCGCCAGTAGCAGCTCCTCCGGATAGGCCTCTCGCGCTCGCAGCTCGGCAGGGATCGCGGCGGGCGGTTCGATCAGCGGTCTGGCGATGCGGGCCCACGCGGCGGCCAGCGAATCGGCAGGCTCCCGGCGAAACACTCTGACTTCACCGCTGCTGGCGTTGACGATTCCGAGAAAAGTCGAACGGACCATCGAGACCTTGCCCCCAATCCAGTCGACACGAAAGGAGGAGGGGAAAAGGCTGGAGGTCAGCAGACCGTCACTCTGCCACACGAGGCCCGCGCCCATCACGCGCGCCCGCGGCGGGCTCCAATGCACGAAGGGAGCAACGGCTCGCAGTCTCATTCCGGGGTCGAGCCGCCAGCTGATCCGGCTTCCCGCAGGAGCGGAGAAGGCCGCCGGCGCCTGCAACGCCCAAGCGATGGCCAGACGCTTGAGCCAGCTGTCCAGCCGAACCCCGGGACCCTGGGTCGCAAGCTCGCTCTCGGTGGCGAGCGGTCTTATGCTCTGTGCCGGCAGCAACCGATAGGGGGCAACAGCGGACGACGGGATCGGATTGCTCTCGCGCCAGACGACGGGTTTCCCCTGCGGCGAGACCTGATCATCACTCAGGGCAAGCAGCTCGGGGAGCTCTCCCAGGGATTTTCGGACCGCCAACCAGACGGGAAGAACCCGTTCTGAACCTAGGATCCAGCCCCTCCGCGGCTCAGAGAGTAGCCCCGAATTTGCCGCGGCAAGCGCCAGCACGGTGTCATCCCAAAGCGTTGGAACGACCGCGGAGGCTGGAGCGCGCACCGTGTCGATCGGCACCTCGAAACCGGCCAGCTGGAACGCCACCGAATCGAGGCCACGTGCGGCGGCCTGCCAGGTGGGATCGCTGGTCGCGACATCACTGTGCAGAGGACGGCTGCGGCCGATTGCCAGGGCGGCCAGAAAGACGAGCCACCCCACGACAACCAGCGCTCCGCGAACCCGGAACCACCAGAGCAAACTGAGCAGCGCGGCCAGCAGTCCGACGGCCGCCTCGATTCGGGACGCGGAGCGGTGCAGCAAGACCTCCGAAGCGAGCAAGGGTCCGCGCAACCCGGCAGCCAGCTGATATGGCTCGAGCGCGACGCCCCACCCGAGAGCCAGGGCGAGCAAGGCAAGCAGAATCGCGAGCTGACCGCGTGCTCGCGGCGAAATCCAGACCCGGCGCTCCGTGATCCTGATCGTGTTTCCAGCGAGATGCAGCAGCACCACGGCGGCCAGGGCCACTGCCACCAGGAGGGTCGCTGTGTGCTGCAGATCCAGCCAGAGCGGCACATCCCGGATGAAGACGCCGAGATCCGCGCCGAGCGGCGAAGCCGGAAGCCCGAAGCGCACGCCATCCAGCGTAAGCAGGAGCTCGTCCAGCCACCCGCTGCCGCCACCTCCGAGGAGAACGCCCCCGACCAGAGCGAGCACGCCGAGCGACCAGCGCGGCAGTTCGCGGGGCCAGACTTTCGCGGCGTCGTGCTCCGGTGGCGGACGATCGGGGAGCGCGATGCGGGCGGCGATCGTGAGATGGATGAGGAACCAGGCGGTCGCAAAGAGCAGCAGTCCGAGCTCGAGCGCGAGGCTTTGCAGCGCCCGCCGCGCTCCCGCTTGCGCCACTTTGTCAGCGACCGAGCTCTGCCACCAGCGCTCGGCGAGGAACGCCGTGCCCCAGCGCCCGGCGGAGAGCAGCAGCGCCAGGACGATGAGCGCGACCGCGATGCGCCGGCCGCGACCCGGCATGGCTCAGACCGTGACGCCGTGCGCGACGAGCCACCCCGTGACTTCGGCGCGGTAGCGCGCCAAAGCCTCGGGACTGGTCGCCTCGAAGCGCAGCACGAGGACGGGCTGGGTATTGGAGGCGCGCAGGAGTCCCCACCCGTCCGCGAAAGCGATGCGGACCCCGTCGATGGTGTTGACCGAATAGCGGGAGGCAAAGTGGGCAGCGGCCTGCTCGACCAGGGAGAATTTGAGCTCATCGGGACAAGCGACGCGCAGCTCCGGCGTCGCGAAGGTGCGCGGCAAGTCGGCCAGCAGCCGCGCCAATCCCGGGGGCCCGGCGCTCACGATCTCGAGCAGGCGCGCCGCCGCGAAGAGCGCATCGTCGAAGCCGAACCAGTCGCCGCCGAAGAAGAGGTGACCGCTCATCTCTCCAGCCAGCGGCGCCTGCAGCTCCTTCATGCGCGCCTTGATGAGCGAGTGCCCCGTCTTCCACATCACGGGGCGTGCCCCTGCCGCGGCCAGCGCCTGCGGAAGCAGCTCCGAGCACTTCACATCGAAGATCACCGGGACCCCAGGCCCGAAGCGGCGCACGGCGTCGCGGCCGAAGACGATGAGCAGTTGGTCGCCGAAGAGAATCGCGCCGTTCTCATCGACCGCGCCGATCCGGTCTCCGTCGCCGTCGAACGCCAGTCCGAGCTCCGCCTGCGTGGTCCTCACGACGCGGCGGAGATCGTTCAGATTCTCGGGCACCGTGGGATCGGGATGGTGATTGGGGAAGCGACCGTCCGATTCGCAGAAGAGCGGCGTGACCTCGGCGCCCAGTGCCTCCAAGGTGCTGATCGCGATCAGGCTCGCGACCCCATTCCCGCAGTCCACCACGACATGGACCGGCCGCGCCAGCCGGTTGCGCGCGACGATCGCCTCGCGATAGGCCGGCAGGACGGAACCCTCGGCGCGCTGCTTGCCCGCCCCGCTCGTCCAGCGCTCGGCGACAATGATGTCGTAGAGCTCGAGGATGCCGTCGCCGTGGATCGCATCGCCGGCGACCACCATTTTGAAGCCGTTGAATTCGGGCGGGTTATGACTTCCGGTGACCTGCAGGCCGCCGTCGGTCTTGAGCTGCTCCACCGCGAAGTAGAGCGCCGGGGTCGGCAGCTCGCCGACATCCACGACCGTCGCGCCGGTGGCCTCGATGCCGTCGCGCACGCCGCACGCCAGCGCCGCGCTGGATGGACGATTGTCGCGCCCCACCGCGAGCACCGGCGCCCGGCCGACCACTCGCCACGCCACCGTGGCATAGGCACGCCCCAAGGCGCGAGCCAGCTCCGGCGTCAGCTCGCGGTCCACTAACCCGCGGACGTCGTATTCCCGGAAGATCGTCTTGGACACGCTCATCGGCGGTTGCTACCTCGCGCCCGCGACCGTGCCCGCCGTGGCGAGCGCCGCGTCGAGCGCCCCGGCGGGCAAAACTCCGAGCAGCAGGACGAGCGCGACCGCGACGCCGACGGCGACGATGGCGGGTCGCGGCAGCCGCGCGGTGTCATGCGCGTCGGCGGCGAGCGGCTCCCGCATGTAGGCGGCCATGACGACGGGGAGGTAGTAACCCGCCGACACCAGCGTCGTCACCACCAGGACGACCGCGAGCGTGCGCTGCTGCTCGGCCGCCAGGGCCGCGAGGATCGCCCATTTCCCGACGAAGCCCAGCGTGCCCGGAAAGCCCAGCAACGACAGCATGCACGCCGACAGCGCGAACGCCAGCCAGGGGCGCCGGCGCGAGAGCCCCGCGATGGAATCGAGCGTCACCTCACGCTCCCCGCCCCGGCCCAGCACCGCCAGGATGCCGAAGGCGGCCAGCGAGGTGAGCGCATAGGCCGTGAGGTACAGGAGGGTCGCGCTCAGGCCTTCCCGGGTGCCGGGCCAGAGCGCGGCCAGCAAGTAACCCGCATGGCCGATCGAGCTGTACGCCAGCATGCGTTTGAGCGAGCGCTGCGACAGCGCCACGAGGTTCCCCAGCACCATCGAGGCGAGGCTCAGCCCCGCGATCGCCGGCTGCCATTGGCCGGCGGCGTGGGGAAACGCTTCCACCAGGATGCGCGCGAGCGCCAGGAAACCGGCCGCCTTCACGCCGGTCGCCATCAGGCCGGTGATCGGCGTGGGCGAGCCGTCGTACACATCGGGGGCCCACATGTGAAAGGGCACCGCGGCGACCTTGAATCCCATGCCGATCAGCAGCAGGGCCAGTCCCAGCGTGCCGAGCAGAGGAAGCGCCGGCCCGGAGAGCCGCTGCCCGATCTCCGTCAGCGCGGTGCTTCCCGTCGCGCCCCAGGTGAGCGCGATCCCGTAGAGCAGGAAGGCGGAGGCGAAGGCGCCGATGAGAAAGTACTTGAGCGCGGCTTCCGCCGAGAAGACGTTGGCGCGATTGAAGCCCGCCAGCACGTAGACCGAGATTGACATCACCTCGAGGCCGAGAAACAGCACGATCAGATCCTCGGCGCCGGCCAGGAACATCATTCCGGAGGCGGCGAAGAGTACCAGGGCATAGTACTCCGGAGCGATCAGGCCCTCGCGCTCGAGATAACCGAGCGACAGCAGGATGGTGCCGGCGGTGATCGCCAGGATGAGGGCGAGCGACGCGAAGCGAAAACCATCCAGCGCGACCATGAAGGGATCGCCGGAGGCACGGGTACCACCCATCCAGAGCACCGCCACCGCCAGCGCGCTCGGCAGCAGGCTCCCGAGCGCAATCCAGCCGGCGAGCCGGCTGTCCTGCGCGGTGCGATGCCGCCAGGCGTTGAGGAGCAGCACCACCATCGCGCCGATGCACAGCAGGATTTCCGGCGCCAGCGCGAGGGAAGCATCGAGCGGGATCCGCACATCGAGTGGCCTCATCGCCGGCGCTCCGGCGCGAGCGCCGAGAGCCGCATCGCGTCGTAGTCGCCGCGCACCGTCCGCACATACACCACGGCCGCAGGCTCGATCCGCCGGAGCACCGGCGCCGGATAAAGCCCGAGCCATACGATACCCGCGAGCAGCGGCAGCATCACCAGCAACTCACGCCTGTTCAAGTCGCCGAGCGATTCATTCTCGGGCTTGTCCAGCCGGTTGAAGATGATGCGCTGCAGCGCCCAGAGCAGGTACGCGGCCGCGAAGATGACACCGGTCGTCGCGATCCCGGTCGCCCAGGGATGCACCCGGAAGCTGCCCAGCAGCACCAGGAATTCGCCGATGAAACCGTTGAGACCTGGCAAGCCGATCGAGGACAGCGCCACCACCGTGAAGATCAGGCTGAAGACCGGCACCACCTTCGCGATCCCGCCGAAGGCCGCGATCTCTCGGGTGTGGCGGCGCTCGTAGAGCATCCCGACCAGAAAGAAGAGCGCGCCGGTCGAGAAGCCGTGCCCGATCATCACCATCAGCGCGCCCTGCAGGCTCTGGGTCGTGGCGGCCCAGATGCCCAGCATCACGAAGCCAAGGTGACTGACCGAGGAGTATGCCACCAGCTTCTTGATATCCGGCTGCACCATGGCCACCAGCGCTCCATACACGATTCCGATCACGGCAAGGGCCACGACGAGCGCCGATACCGGCGGAGCGAGTGCCACGCCGGGAAAGAACGGGACGGCAAAGCGGATGAACCCGTAGGTGCCAAGCTTGAGCAAGACGCTCGCCAGCAGGACGCTGCCGGCCGTGGGCGCCTCGACGTGCGCATCGGGCAGCCAGGTGTGCAGCGGAAAAACCGGCACCTTGATGGCGAAAGCCAGGCCGAACGCGGCAAAGAGCCAGGGCGCCAGCGATCCCGCGGCCTCGCGGTGCTCCAGGAGATGGGCGTAGGCAAAGGACAGCGTGCCGGTCGCGCCGTAGACCTTCCAGGCGAACACGATGATCGCCAGCAGCATCAGCAGCGATCCCGCCAGGGTGAAGAGGAAGAACTTGATGGCGGCGTACAGCCGGTTCCGGCCCCCCCAGATCCCGATGATGAAGTACATCGGGATCAGCATCACTTCCCAGAAGACGTAGAAGAGGAAGAGATCCGTGGCGACGAACACCCCGAGAATCCCCGTCAGCAGCGTGAGCAGCAGGGCATAGTAGCCCCGCTCGCGCGTCTTGATGTAGCTCCAGCTGCCGAGCACGCAGAGCGGCATCAGCAGCGTCGTGAGCAGCACCATCGTCATGGAGATGGCATCGATCCCGACCGCATAGCTGATGCCCCACGCCGGAATCCAGGGAACGCTGAAGTTGAGCTGGAGGGTGCCCGGTGAGGTGTCGAGGGCCCACCAGAGTCCGAGCGAGAGCACGAATTCCACCAGGCTCACGACGAGCGCGGTGCGCTTGGCCGCGGCGGGACGGCCCAGCAGGATCGGCACGACGCCGAGCAACGGCACCAGCAACAGGGCATGCAGGATCCACTGGCGGTAGCCGAGGCCGCTCAAGAGTTGCGCCATCGCCGTTATCGGGTCAGGGGAAAGAGCAGCAGCAGCGCGCCGACCAGGAAGATCACCAGGTACGCGCCGAGCTGCCCGGACTGCAGCTTGCTGCCGAGCCATCCTAACCCGCGCACGAGTGCGGCAGAGCCGTTGGCGCCGGCGCCGTCGATCAGGCCCTGGTCCACTCCCTTCCAGAGCACCCAGCGCGACAAGCCGACCAGCGGGCGGACGAGGAGTGCCTGGTAGATCTCATCGACGTAGTACTTGCGGAAGAGCACCCGGGCGAAGCCGCTCTCCGGCTGCGCCTCGCGCGCCGGCGGAATCGGCTTGGCCAGGGTCAGCCGCCAGCCGAGATAGAGACCGCCGAGTGCCATCGCGATGGCCGCGCCGAGCACGATCCACTCCGCGCTGCCTTCCGGCGTCGCCACCGGAACCGTCCGGGAGGCGACGGCGAATCCCGGCTCGAGCCAGTGCGCGAGCCCCTCGCGACCCCCCAGGAACGCGGGAAGATTGAGGAACCCGCCCGCCACACTCAGCACGCCGAGCAGCAGCAGCGGACCCGTCATGATCCAGGGCGCTTCGTGCACGTGCTCGCGCTCCCGCGCTCCGGTGCGGTTGTCGCCCAGGAAGGTCAGGGCGAGCAGCCGCATCATGTAGAACGCAGTGAGGAAGGCGGTGAGCAGTCCCATCACCCAGAACACCAGCCAGAACGGCTGCGACTGGCCCCGCCCGAAGACGGCGGCGAGGATCTCGTCCTTGGAGAAGAACCCGGAGAGCGGCGGAACGCCCGCGATGGCCAGCGTCGCGATCGCCATCAGGGCAAACGTCCACGGCAGCTGCCGCCGCAGCCCGCCCATGTTACGCATGTCCTGCGCATCCTCGTGTGCGCCGGTGCTGTGATAGGCATGGTGCATCGCGTGGATGACGCTGCCGGCGCCGAGGAAGAGGAGCGCCTTGAAGAAGGCGTGGGTCGCGAGGTGGAAAATGCCCGCCACGTACGCGCCGGTCCCCACCGCCAGAAACATGTAGCCGAGCTGCGAGATGGTCGAGTACGCCAGTACCCGCTTGATATCGTATTGACGGAGCCCGATCGTGGCGGCGAAGAGCGCCGTGAGCGCTCCGATTCCGGCCACTATCGCGCTCGCCACCGGCGCCATCGAGAACAGGATGTTGGTTCGGGCTACGAGGTAGACGCCCGCGGTCACCATCGTCGCGGCGTGGATCAGCGCCGACACCGGTGTGGGACCGGCCATCGCATCGGGCAACCAGACGTAGAGCGGGATCTGCGCCGACTTGCCGACGCAACCGAGAAAGAGGAAGAGCGTGACCGCGGTGACGAAGCCGCCGCCCGCGATCAGCCGCACTGGAGCGCGTTCGGCGATCGTGACGTAATCGAGCGCGCGCAGGCTCCACCAGAGCATGAACATCGCGAGTAGTACCCCGAAGTCGCCGATCCGGTTGACCAGAAATGCTTTCTTGCCGGCATTCGCGTTCGTTTCCTCGGAGAACCAGAACCCGATCAGCAGATAGGAGCAGAGTCCGACGCCTTCCCAGCCGACAAAGGTCACCGGCAGGCTCGACCCCAGGACCAGCACCAGCATGAAGACGATGAACAGGTTGAGATAGGAGAAGAAGCGCGCGTAGCCCGGGTCGGCGTGCATGTAGCCCACGCTGAACAGGTGAATCAGGCTCCCGACGCCGGTGACGATGAGCAGCATCACCACGGAGAGCTGATCGACCTGAAAGGCAAACCGGACGTCGAGCGGGCCGGAAGGAATCCAGCGCCACAGCTCGACCACGAACGGCCCGGTTCCCTCGGGCGGGCTGGCGCGGAGCTGCAGATAGACCGCGACCGCCACCACGAACGCCGCGAGCACCACGCCGGTGCCGACCAGCGAGACCGCCGTCTTGGCCTGGGGGCGCCGCAGGGCGAGCGCCCCATTGACGAGGAACCCCGCGAGCGGAAACGCCACCGCCAGCCAGACCCAGCGCACGGCGCCGCTGGGTCCGAGCGGATCGGCGGCCGCAGCCAGGAGAGAGGACATCAACCCCGCAGCAGGTTGGTGTGCTTGAGATCGACCGACCGGGTATGCCGGAAGATCGCGAGAATGATGGCGAGGCCTACCGCCGCTTCCGCGGCGGCGACGGTCATGACGAAGAAGACCATTACCTGGCCGCCGAGCCCCCGCACCTGCGAGAGTGCCACGAAGCTCAAATTGACCGCGTTGAGCATCAGCTCGATGCACATGAAGAGCACGATCGCGTTGCGGCGGAGGATCACCCCAGCCACCCCAATCGTGAACAGCAGCGCCGAGAGCAGCAGCGCGGGCCCGAGGAGCATGGCTAGAGCTTTCGCTTGGCGAGCACCACGGCACCGACCGCCGCGGCGAGCAGGAGGATCGAGGTGATCTCGAAGGGAACCAGATAGATCTGAAAAAGCGGCGCCGCGATGGCGCCGACCACGCCCTCAGTAGCCGGAGCGACCAATCCGGCGGCGCCGGCGGGAAAACTCTCCATCGGGCTGCCGGCGCCGGCAGGGACACCCCCCAGCACGGCGAGGTTGCCCGGCGTTACCCGGGAGAGCAACAGCAGCTCGGCAACCAACACCAGCGCGATGGCGACCGCGGCGACTCGCGCGGGGGGGCCGCGCAGATCGTTTCCTTCCCGGCCGAGGTTGAGCAGCATGATCACGAAGAGGAAGAGCACCATGACCGCACCGGCATAGACCAGCACCTGGATCACGGCGATGAACTGGGCCTGCAGCAGCACGAAGAGCGCGGAGAGCGCGAACATCGTCGACACCAGCCAGAGGGCGGAGGCGACCGGATTGCGCTGCACGATGCAGAGCAGCGCCGAGCCGAGCGCGAAGGCCGCCAGGATGTAGAAGACGGCGGTCGCGCTCACTTCACTCGCCTCGCGGATCGGCGGGGTCCCAGAGACTCGAGACCGGATGGGTCTGCGAGCTCAAGCGCTCCAGGTCGTACACGAAGCGGTCACGGCTGTACTCGGAGTTTTCATAATGCACTCCGACGTGGATCGCCTCCTCCGGACAGACTTCCTGGCAATAGCCGCAGAAAATGCAGCGGAACTCGTCGATCTCGTAGATCAGCGGATAGCGATTGCCTTCCTCGTCTTCGCCGGGCACCAGCTTGATGCAGTTGGCGGGGCAGATCTGCGGGCAGAGCCCGCAGGCCACGCACTTGGTGCGTCCCTGCTCGTCCGCCAGCATGCGGTGGGTGCCGCGCCAGCGCGGCGAGATCGCGTAGTGGCCGCGCGCATCGGCGGTGCTCTTCTCCTCCGGATACTGCATCGTCACCTTCGGCTCCAGCATGTGCTTGAAGGTGAGCGCCATGCCCTTGAGTGCGGCGCGGACGTAACTGACCTGCCGTTCGGGACGCGGGAGGACTTTGACCCCGATCGCCATCAGAGCGCCGTGCCGGGAGCGGTCCGCCGGTATGACCCGGACAGAATGAGCCCGCGGTCCAGCACGAAGAACACGGCGTAACCCGCCAGCAAGTTGAGCCCGAAGAGAACCCCCATGCGCACTTTCAGGTTGCTGACCCCGGCCCAGTGCTCGATGCCCCAGAGCGCCAGCGCGATCAGCATCACGTAGAGAATCGCGAGCGGCAGCATGACCTTCCAGCCCAGCGCCATGAGCTGATCGTAGCGGAACCTCGGCAGGGTCCAGCGGATCCACATGAAGAAGAAAATGAAGCACATCACCTTGGCGAACATGAATCCCGCGGTCAGCACCGTGCGCAGCACGCCCGGCGCCGGCGACCAGAACGGGATGCTCCACCCGCCGAAGAACAGCGTCACCACCATCGCCGAGACCGTCGCCATGTTGGCATACTCGGAGAGCGGGAACAGCGAGAACTTCATCGCGCTGTACTCGGTGTGGTATCCCGCGATCAGCTCGGACTCCGCCTCCGGCAGATCGAAGGGCAGCCGGTTGGTCTCGGCGAAGCCGGCTACCAGGAAGATGAAGCAGGACAAGAAGAGCGGCAGCACGAACCAGAGCCCGGCCTGCTGGGCCGTCACGATCCGCGCGAAGCTCACGTTGCCGGTGAGGAGCAGCACGGGGATCAGGCTCATCCCCATCGCCACTTCATAGGAGATCATCTGCGCGCTCGAGCGCAGCCCGCCCAGCAGCGAGTATTTGTTGTTGGACGA
This sequence comes from Gemmatimonadales bacterium, assembly GCA_036007005.1. Taxonomy (GTDB): domain Bacteria; phylum Gemmatimonadota; class Gemmatimonadetes; order Gemmatimonadales; family GWC2-71-9; genus JABFSM01. Next base: position 1,941 of record DASYPD010000126.1, on the reverse strand, counting down.
CCAGCCAGCGAGCGCGATCCCGTACACGCCGAGCGAGCTGATGGCGAGCACGAACAGGAATCCCACCGGGAGATCCGCGACCGCCATCGACAGCGTGCCGTGATAGCTCACCGGGCCCAGCAGCGGTAGATGCTTATCGAAGGACACCGGCAGGGGAGCGGCCCAGGGGATCACGCCGGAGAGCAGCAGCGCCGGAATGAACGCCATCAGCGGCGCAAGCATGAAGAGTAGCGGGTTAGCCGAGGTCGGGAAGGTCTCTTCCTTGATGATGTTCTTGATCCCGTCGGCCGCGGGCTGCAGAATTCCGGCCCAGCCGACCCGATTGGGGCCGCGGCGATTCTGCATCCAGGCGCTGACCTTGCGCTCCATCAGGGTGAGCAGCGCCACGCCGATCATCACCACCGTGAAGACCACCAGCATCTTGAGGACGCTGAGCAGCAGGAAGCCCTTGTATTCGGGGCTCATCGCGTGGCGCTCGCCGTCGCCGGCTCGAGCTTCCGCCCCGTGAGGCCGAGCTCGCCGTAGCTCAGGCCTGCGAGCGCGGGGATCGTCTCGCCCAGCCGCGCGAAGCCCTCTGCCGCCGTGGCGGGGGCATTGCGGCCGGCGCCGCCGAGTGCCCAGGCCTCGCCCGCTACCCACCACGCGGGACGCGCCATCCCGGGCGCGGCCTTCGCCTGGTGGTAACGCTGGACCCGGCCGTCCCGATTGACGTAGCTCCCGTTCTCTTCCGCCATGCTGGTGACCGGCAGCAGCAGCGTGGCGAGCTTGAGGCGATCGTCGTCCAGCGTGCTGAGCACAACCACGCTGCTGGCGCGGGCCAGCCGCTCCAGCTCCGCGTCGTCCAGCTCGGCGTCGAGCAGGAGCACGAGGCTCGCGCCGTCGACGGCCCGCAGGGCGTCCCCCCACTCCGCGGCATAGCCCGCGAGCCGCGCGCCCGCGAGATTCGGCACCCGCTCCCGGCGGAGCGCGAGCTCCGGCACCCCCTCGAGCGGCGCTTCCTCGCCCAACGGCACCTTGATCGCGGCGGTCACCTCGCCCGCCTCGACCAGCCGGCGCACCCATGCCAAAGATTCGAGCGACGCGCGGCCCGACGCCAGCAGCACCATCCGCCCACCCGAATGCACCAGGGCGGCCAGCCGCTGGGTTGCCGTGTCCCAGTCCGTGGGAACCAGGCGCTGGCCGTCCCGCACCAGCGGCGCTTCGGCGCGGTCACCGCGGTTCATCCAGCGATAGTCGGCGCGCCCGACGTCGCACATGAAGTGGCGATTGACGTCGAGGTTGGGACGCGGCCGCAAGCGCACCACCGCGTCGTCCCGCGTATCGATCATGATGTTGCAGCCCTGGGTGCAGCGCGGACAGATGCTCGCCGTCTTGTCGAGATCCCAGGCGCGGGCCTTGTGCAGGAAATCCTTCGAGATGAGCGAGCCGACCGGACAGAGATCCACCACGTTGCCCGCCCAGGGATGGTCGAGCTGTTGCTCCGGCGCGATCCCGATGTAGGCGCGATCGCCCCGCTCCGACACGTTGAGCACCGGCGTCTTGGCGACATCCTCCATGAACCGCACGCAGCGGGTGCAGAGGATGCAGCGGTTCGGCACGTAGAGCACGTCGGGCCCGAAGTCCTCGACGGGGTTGTAGCGTTTCGCGTAATCGGAATACCGGGTTCCCGCGCGCCCCTCCTGGAACACGTAGTCCTGCAGCTCGCACTCACCCGCCTGATCGCAGATGGGGCAATCGAGCGGGTGATTGATCAGCAGAAATTCGAGCACCGCCTCACGCGCCTTTTCCGCCTGGGGGCTGTGCACTTTCACGACCTGGCCCTCGGCGACGGCCGTCACACACGCCGGGAGGAGCTTCGGCGCCTTCTCCACTTCCACCAGACACATGCGGCACAGCGCGGGCGAGGGCAGCGAGGGATGGTAGCAGTAATGCGGCACCAGC
>DASYPD010000125.1:0-3954 GCA_036007005.1 Gemmatimonadales bacterium | reverse complement strand
GCCGGCGGCCTGGCGACGGTCTCGGTCCAGCAGGGGAGCACCCTCGGAGTCTGGACGACGGGCCTGACCGGTGCGGCTGGCACCATCACCATCGCGACGCTGAGCAGCACGCGGATGACCGGGACCTTCCAGTTCAGCGCTACACCTCAGGCGGGAACCTCCGCGACCGGCACCAAAGTAGTGACCAATGGCGCATTCGATATGCCGCTGGCGAGCGGTTTCACGCTGGCGCCCGCAAGTAACCCCGGCAGCAAGGTAAGCGCGAACATCGGCGGCACGTCGTGGAACGGCGCTACGGTCGTCGCCCTCGGTGGCAACGGCGTGATCTCGATGGTTGCCACCACCGATACCCTTTCCCTCAGCCTCGTTACGGGCACCGTGGTCAGCGCGGGCAACAGTTATCCGGTCGGGCCAGGCGGGATTCAGATGACGGTGATTCGGACCGGCGCGGGTAGGAACTGGACCAGTGGTACTGGAACCGTGGGCACGTTCACCGTCACCAGCCTCGCCGGGAACCGAGCCACCGGGACTTTCAGCGCGACATTGCTGCCCGGGGCGACCACGACCGGCTCCCTCGTGATCACCAACGGGAGCTTTGATGTGAGGGTCGACGCCCCGTGACCGGAGCTAGCGAATGACTTCGCCCGTTGCGAAATCGAAGAGCGTCATGCGTCGCAAGCGATAGTATGCCTGCCAGTATCCTCGCAGGGCCTGCACGTATGCCGTCAACGCCTGATCCTTTTCTCCTTGCGCGACGTACAGCTGGTCGAAGCCGATTCGCCCAATCAGGTAGCGATTGAGCGCGACCTCGAAGCGCTTGCCGGCCACCGTATCGGCCTTGGCGGAGAGCGCCAGACCGCGTTGGGCCTGCGAGAGTTGCAGAGCCGCAAAGTGGGCATCCAGCGCGGTCTGCTGCAAGGTGGATTGTGCCAGGCTGGTCGTGCGGTCACGGTCCGCTGTGGCCGCCTGCACGGTTTCGCCGTGGGCGCCCCATTGCCAGAGCGGGAGCGACACGGATACCGCGAGCTTCTGGGCGTTCAGCAGGTTGGAGTAGACGAGACTCGCCTCGGGGGCAGTCGCATTGAAGCCGTAACTCGCGGTCACTGTGGCGCCGGCCCAGTTGCTGAGCCTTGCCTCCGTCACCCTCCGGCGGGATTGCACCTCCTGGAGCTCCACATCGCTCACGACCGCCCGATTCTTGAGCGCCTCGCGGACCGCGCGGGCCGTATCGGCCTCGAGCTCCGGCACGGTCGAGCTGACCTCGATCGCGAGCGGCGCACTCGCCGGCAGATTGAGCGCCAGCCGCAACGCCGCGCCGGAGCGGTCGTACTCCAGCCGGGCACCGTCGAGCGAGGTGCGGGCGCGAAGCAGCGCCAGCTCGCTCTGCAGCAGATCGTTCTCGGCGATCTTGCCGACCTCGAAGCGTCCCTTGTTCAGGGTGTAGAGCGTATCGTTCACCGCCGCGTTCTTGATCTGATTGGCGAGGGCAACTTGTGCCGCATAAAAATCGAAGAACAGCGCGCTGGTGCTCAGGGCAATATCCTCGCGCGACTCCAGCCAGGTCCGTTCGGCCAGCTCGGCGCGCAGCGGCTGTTCGCGCTGGTCCCAGCCCGAGGCATTAGGCCGCAGCAGCTCCTGGCGCAGGCCGATGCTGACCGGCGTGCTGGTCCAGGAATGGAAGGCATTCTCGCCGGTGCGGGAGAGCCGCGCCAGCGCAGAGGACACGAAGAGGTCGCCGCCGGTGAAGGGAAGCTTCTGGGACAGGGTCGCCGAAAAAGAAGCATCCATCTGGTCCTGCGGCTTGAACAGCGTGCTGCCGTCGGGCTGCAGCACCGGAATGATGGACCGGTTATACGAGGGCACCGTGCCACCGAGCGACAGTTGCGGCAGCAGGCGGGAATAGAACGCGCGGTCCCGATAGCGGGCCGCATCCCGCGTGGCCGCCGCCGCCCGCGCCGCCAGGCCCTGCTGCTGCGCCAGCTCAACCGCGCGCTGCAGCGTGAGCGCCTGTTGCGCGGATGCCGGAGCCGCCCCGGCCAATAGCCAATAGCCAGTAGCCCATAGCCCATAGCCCAGAGCCCATAGCCTTCTATTCATAGCGCAGGCACTCCACTGGATCCTGCCTCGCCGCCCGATACGCCGGCACGATGCCGAAGCCGAGCCCCACCGAGAACGACACGCCGAACGCGACCACGATCGAAAGGAACGACACGATCGTCCTGATTCCGGCAACCCTTTCGATCCCGGCGCTCAGTGCCGTGCCGACGAGAATCCCCGCGACCCCTCCCGCCACGCTGATCAGCACCGCCTCGGCGAGGAACTGGAACAGCACGTCCTTCTGAGTCGCGCCCATCGCCCGGCGCACCCCGATCTCGCGGATGCGTTCCAAGACCGAGGCGAGCATGATGTTCATGATCCCGATCCCTCCGACGATCAGAGAAATGCTGGCGATCGCGCCGAGCACGACGTTGAAGATCGTCTTGGTGCGCTGTTCCTGTTTGAGGAGCAGCTCGGGCACGGTGATCTCGAAGTCCACCACGGCGTTATGCCGCCGCGCCAGCATTCGCTGGGTGACTTCGGCCACCTGCGGCACCAGCCTGGAATCGCCCACTCGCACGATGATGCGGTCGAGCTGGTTGCGATTGGTGCGCTCCTGCCGCTGCTCCTCGGATTCGCTGGAATCGGCGGTGACAAACTGCCCGGGCCGCGCGGCGAGCTCGATATCGCGCTGAGTCAGCTGGGCGCGATCGCGGAATCGGCGCAGCATCGTATGGACCGGGACGTAAACGTCCATGTTGGCATCCCTGATCCCGAGCCGTTGCGCGGTTTCACTGCTCACCCTCCGGTCGGAGAGCACGCCCACCACCGAGAGCCAGCTGCCCCCCATTTTGATGGGCTTGCCGATCGGGTCCTCCATCGTGAAGAAACGGCTCCGCACCCCCTGTCCGATGATGGCGACCGGCAGCCCGCGCTCGACCTGGAGAGGTGTGAACCACGCTCCGCTTCCCAGCTCGAGGTTGCTGAGCCGGAAATAGCTGGTGTCCACTCCGACCAGCTTGCCCGAGCGGCGGTGCCCTTCGCGCGTGATGCTGGTGTTGAGTACGATCTCCGCGCTGGCCGCTTCGACCGAGGGGATCGCGCGGGCGATGGCCTGGGCATCGGCGTAGGTAAGTCCGGGGGAGTATTTCCTGACCTCCTTGTGGTCTTCCTCCTTCGCGGGACCTTCCTTCTGCTCGACCAGCGGCGTGATCATGACGTTGTTGGAGCCCAGGAGTCGCAGCTGAGCCAGGATCTCGGCCTCGGCTCCTTTGCCGATCGCGAGCATGGCAATGACCGAGGCCACGCCAAAGAGAATCCCGAGCGAAGTGAGGGAGGCGCGCAGCTTGTTGTGCTCGACAGCCTCGACGGCGGTGCGCAGGCTGAAGAGAACGTGCGCGGTGATCTGGCCGCGTAGTCGCGCCAGCCCTTCGCGATCCAAGCGCACCGCTCAGGGCCGTTTCGGCGGCGGAGCGCTCGCGGGAGGAATCGTCCGAGGTCCGAGAGCCGTGTCACCGCCCGCCGCGGGCTTGGGGGGAGTCCCCGAGCCCGGCAAGCGGACCAGGTTCAGCTTGTCCTTGTCCTCGGGGGGTGACAGCAGCACTCGGTCCTCCTCCGCCAGGCCCTTCACGATCACGACCTCATCGTCGTTCATCGCGCCGGGCTGGACTTCCTGCTTGCTGACCTTCGCTCCCGACGCCTTGTACACGAAGGGAATCCCGCCAGCGCTGCTCATCGCCTCGAGGGGGATGGACAACACGTTCGGGATGCTGATCGTCTCGATGAGGTTCCCCGTCGTCATGCCGGGGCGCAGCGTGGTGTCGGCGTCCATGAGCTCCACCCGCACTTCGTACACCTTGGCATCCTGATTGGGACGCTGCTCGCCCATGTTGGCCACGCTCGTCACTTTGCCCTTGA
>DASYPD010000124.1:0-11562 GCA_036007005.1 Gemmatimonadales bacterium | reverse complement strand
GGTTGTCCCGCATGGTCTGCGCGTCGAGCCCAGCGGTCACGCGAATGGTGCGCTGAAGTGGCAAAGACCCGCTAACCCGCGCACCGCCGACGGCGCGATCGATCGTGTTGTAGGTCCCGGCCGTCCCGCTGACCGGTGGCGGTGGCGGTGTCGCGAGCGGGTTCTTGAGATCGCGCAGCAAGCCGAAGCTGCTGGCCTCGAGCTCGGCCCCCGCGCCGCTCAGCCAGCGATAGCGGAGCGCGAGCTGTTGCTGGGTGACCTGCTTATCCGCCCCGCGCAGAATGTTGTTCCCGGCCGCGCTGTCCCGCCGCGCGGCGTACTCCGCCGCCGTGAGCGCGCCGGGGTTCTTCGCCTGCGGCGCGTCGGCCGCGCCGAAGCGCACGCCCAGGCTGGAGCGCGAGTCGAGCATCAGGTCGGCCTTGCCGGCAAACTGCCAGGCGGTGGCCGCGCTCTGCTGGCGGAAGCCGTCGGTCGTGAAGCGCGAGAGCGAGGCCAGCGCGCGGAGCGGTCCCCGTGCCGTTCCCGCCACGGATTGCCATTTCCGGGTGCCGAAGCTTCCTCCGCTCAAGCGCAGTCTCGCCTGCCAGGGCCGCTCGGGAGTTTCGGTCGAGAAGGCCAGCACGCCGCCCGACGCGTTGCCGTAGAGCGCCCCCGCCGATCCGGTGAGCACCTCCACCCGATCCACCAGGCCAAGCTCGAGATTGCTGAGCTGGCTCTGCCCGTCGGGAAGGGTCTGCGGCACGCCGTCGATGAGGACTTTCACCCCGCGCAGCCCGAAATTGGCGCGGCTCCCCGCGCCGCGCAGGGAAAGCCGCTGATCGAGCGAATAGTTGTAACGATTGAGTACCACCACTCCGGGTAGCCGGCTGAGCGATTCGTCCAGTCCCAGGGTCAACTGGGCCCGGCGCACCGCGGTGGAGTCGAGTACCCCCACCGCCAGAGGAAGTCGCGTGCGCTCCTCGCCCGTGCGGGTCACCCGAACCTCGAGCTCGGGGAGTCTCGTTCGCCGGGTCGTGTCGGCGCGCAGCGTGTCCTGGGGGGAAGCGACGAGCAGCAGCAGCACGGCGAGCGCAGTCATGGCCGGAAAACATAGCGTCCCTCCGCAGGGATGCTTAGCTTCCCACGCTCCGATGCCAGCCGATTCCAACTCAGCTCCGTTCCTCGCCGCGCCAGCCGGGCCCGGGGAAGGCCCCGGCTGGGAACGGCTCGCGCAAGCCTTGCGCGACGCGCTGCCCGTCGCGGAGCTCGATCGGATCTGGGCCTTTCGGGTGGTACGACGGGAGGGCCAGGACTTCGGGACGGCAATCCTTTCGCGGATCGAAGGCGACCGGCGCCGGATCTACACCGCGCGTTTCGGGCTCAGGGTCAAGGGAAAGCAGCGGGGCCAGTTCGAGTGGATGCTGGAAGAAGTCGGCAGCGGGCCGCTCGAGGCGCTCGACGAGCTGCTCGCCCTGGTGCCGAAACGTTCCGATGAAGAAGAGCCGCCCGCGCCGGTGGAGCCGGTGCGCTGGTTTCCGCCCGAGCCTCCCGCCGATCTCTCCCCGTGAGCGATGCGCCGAGCCTCGGCGTCCTCGTCGCCTTCGCCGGGGGGTTGTTGAGCTTCTTGTCTCCCTGCGTGCTGCCGCTGGTTCCCTCGTACCTCGGTTTCATCACCGGTTTCACCTTCGACGAAATGGCGGATCGCCGCAAGCTCGCCATGCTGCACGCGCTGCTCTTCGTGCTTGGTTTCACACTCGTGTTCATGCTCTTCGGAGCCAGCGCTACCGCACTCGGCCGCGTGCTGAAGTACTACGAAGTGTGGTTCCAGCGGGTCGGCGGCGTGCTGATCATTCTCTTCGGGCTCTATTGCCTGGGTGTGCTGAAGCTCCGCTTCCTCGATCAGGAAGCCAGGCTGCACCTCGACCGCAAGCCGGTCGGCTACCTGGGCTCGGTGCTGGTCGGAATGGCCTTCGCCGCGGGCTGGACACCCTGCATTGGTCCGATCCTGGGAGCGATCCTCGGACTCGCCGCCAGCGAAGCAAGTCTGCCTCGCGGCATGCTGCTGCTCGGTTCCTACTCGCTCGGATTGGCGGTGCCGTTCCTCTTCGCCGCATTCGCGGTCGAGACGTTCCTGAGCTGGTTCCGGCGTTTTCGCCGCCATATGCGCTGGGTCCAGCGGGTTAGTGGGGTGTTGCTGATCGCTGTGGGGCTCTTGCTCGCCACGGGACAGTTCACGCGTCTCGCGGGTTGGCTGCAGGGTCTCACTCCGGCCTTCTTGCGCAGCCGGCTCTAGGAAACCACCCCAAGGCAGAGTGTGCAGATGCGGGATTCTCTCGTCTCCCCAGAGTAGGCACGCATCGTGTTCATACGTGAGAGATTTTCGTGCATTGGTTTTTTCGAGACATGGGAGAGGTCGCATGAGACAGGTCCTCATACTCTTGGCCGGCGCCGCCGCGCTCATGAGCTGTGCGCGCAAGCCACCGGGTTACGCCGCAACCGATAGCACGGCCGCGCGCGAGATCCAGCTTCCGCGCACCGACTCGACAGTGGCGTTGAACGATCGTCCGATTCCGCCCGAGCCGGCTCCGGCGCCGCGCCGAGTGCCGCCGCGACCGAAGCCCGCTCCTCCACCCGCACCCGCACCGTTGCCCGCGACCGCTCCCGCTCCGCCACCCGCGCCTGCGCCGCGCGCTTCAGCCCGGCTGGCGGCAGGAACGACCCTGGAAGCCAGCGCGACTCGCGAGATCACCTCGCGCCATAACAAAGCGGGCGAGCTCTTCATGGCCCGGATCGGCGAAGACCTCACCGCCCCGGACGGGAGAGTAGTGATCCCCGCCGGCTCCGAAGTGACGCTGAGCATCGTGGCGCTCAAGCCCGCCCCCAACAAGAGCGCGAAAGACGGGACCCTGGAGCTCCGAGCGGTCAGCGTGATGGTGAATGGGGTGTCCTATCCGATCGATGCGGACGTGACCTACATCGAGCACACGCTCAAGGGCCGCGGCGTGACGGGATCCGAAGCGGCCAAGGTGGGCGTCGGCGCGGCGGCCGGCGCTATTATCGGTAAGGTGATCGGCGGTGGCACCGGAGCCGCGGTGGGTGCCGCAACCGGAGCGGCGGGAGGCGCCGTCGTCGCAGTGGAAACGGCCGATCGCGATGTGGTGGTGCCGGTGGGCGCCCGAATCAAGCTGGTGCTGCGTTCGGCCTTCGGCGTCGAGGACTAGTACCCGGCGCCACCGCCTCCCCGGCGGGGATCGCTGACCCCCTGCCACCCCGTCGGGGTCCTGATAATCGCCTCCACGTCGCCCCAGGGAGCTCCCTCTATGACGGCATGCCCCATTTTTCGCAGCGCGTCGAGCACCGCGGCGGAGAAGCCACCGCGCTCAACGCGCAACGTGTCGGGCAGGGCCTGATGGTGCTGGCGCGGGGCGCTCACCGCGTCCGCCAGTGACATGCTGTGGTCGACCACGTTCGAGAGGATGTGGTAGACCATGGTGATGATGCGGGGCCCGCCGGGGGTGCCTGTCACCATGAAAAGCTGCCCCTGGGGATCCAGCACGACGCTCGGCGTCATCGCGGACAGCATGCGCTTCCCGGGCTGAATTGCGTTGGCCTCGCCTTGCACCAGGCCATACATGTTGGGTTTGCCGGGTGCCGTGGCAAAGTCGTCCATCTCGTCGTTCAACAGGAAGCCGGCCCCGGTCACCGTCACGGCTGAGCCGTAGCTGTTGTTCAGCGTCGTGGTACAGCTGACCGCGTTCCCCTCGGCATCGACCACCGAGTAGTGCGTCGTCGCAGCGCCAGGATGCAGGGCGGTCTCGAATTTCGGCGTCGCTGTCGCGCGCAAGGTATCGATCTGCTGCCGCAGACTGTCGCCGTGCGCCTTCGAGGTGAGCCGCGCGAGGGGGGCCTGCACGAAGGCGGGATCGCCCAGAAAGACATTGCGGTCCATAAAGGCGCGCCGCATCGCCTCCGTCTCTCGGTGCAGCAGCGCGGCGGAGCCGAACGGGGGCAGCGGGCCGAAGCCCTCCATGATGTTGAGGAGCTCGGCCATAGTGACGCCACCGGAGCTGGCCGGAGGCATCGAATAGATCGTGTAGTCCCGATACCGGATGGTGATCGGTTCGCGCCAGATGGCGCGATAGTTCGCCAGGTCGCGACGAGTGATGATGCCGCCGCTGCGCGCCATTTCCGCGACGAGCAGATCCGCGATGCGCCCGGCATAGAAACCGGCGGCGCCCCGGTCGCGGATCGCCGCCAAGGTGCGCGCGAGCGCCGGCTGTTTCAGCCGGCTGCCCGGCGGGGGCGCATGGCCGCCCGGGAGGAACTGGGCGCGCGAAGCAGGAAAGAGATAGAGCCGGTGACGATCCTCATCGATCGAGTGACTGCGGACCGAGTCGATTACGAAGCCGTCGCGCGCGAGCCCAATCGCCGGCGTGATCAGCGCGCGCAGTGGGAGCCGGCCATAACGGCGCTGTGCCTCGAGCAACCCGGCCACGGCGCCCGGCACTCCGGCGGACAGTGTCCCGGTGATGCTCAAGTCGGTGGGATTCCCGCGCCGGTTCACGTACATGTTGCGCGTGGCGCGCCCGGGGGCCGTCTCCCGGTAATCGAGCGCTTGCACCTGGCCGTCTTTGCTGCGGATGACCATGAATCCGCCGCCGCCGATGTTGCCGGCCTCGGGATGGACGACCGCGAGTGCAAAGCCGACCGCGACCGCGGCATCGATCGCGTTCCCGCCCTGCTGCAGGATGTCCCGGCCTACCGCGCTCGCAATCGGGCTCCCCGAGACGACGACGGCATGGCGGGCTTCGGTAACCCGAGCCTTGCCGGAGAGGCTCCAGCCGTGGCTGCTGTCGGGGCGGGTGAGCTGCGCGCGTGCGGGAGCAGCGAAGGACAGGCCCAGCAGGGCCAGGGCGCTGAGGCGGAGTCGACGGGGGATCATGATGGTCGTAATTTACCGCTACTCATGGCCTCGCACAGCTTTACCTTCGCGTGAGCGAACCCGCCGAGCTCCGGCTCACCGAGCGCCGCAATCCCCGCACGGCCAGGATCGACATGGCGACGCCGCTCGAGATCGTGGATCTCATCGCGGCGGAGGACGCCGGGGTGCCGGCAGCGGTCGCCCGGGCGCGGCTCGAGATCTCGCGCGCGATGGAATTGGTCGAAGCCTCCTTCCGCGCCGGTGGCCGGCTGCTCTACGTCGGGGCCGGAACCAGCGGCCGGCTGGGGATCCTGGATGCCACTGAGTGCCCGCCCACCTTCGGCACGCCGCCTGAGTTGGTGGTCGGCATCATTGCCGGCGGAGCCGCCGCGCTGCTCCAATCCATCGAAGGGGTGGAGGACGCTCCGGCCGCGGGCAGCCAGGAGATGGATGCACGCCGGGTGGGGTCCCGCGATACCGTGGTGGGAATCGCCGCCAGCGGCACGACACCGTTCGTGCGCGCGGCGCTCGACCGCGCGAAGGAATTGGGCGCCCGCACGGTGTTCCTGACCTGCTCCGAGCCGCCGGACGCACTGCGGGAGAGCTGCGACGTCACGATTGCCGTGCTGACGGGACCGGAAGTCGTCACCGGCTCGACGCGCATGAAAGCGGGGACCGCCACCAAGCTCGTCCTTAACACGCTGACCACCGGGGCGCTGATCCGGCTCGGCAAGACCTATGGCAATCTCATGGTGGACCTGCAAGCCGTGAATCAGAAGCTGGTGGACCGCGGCGAGCGCATCGTGATGGCCGTGACGCGCGTCGAGCGCGCCGCGGCGCGCTCGGCGATCACTGCGGCAGGCGGCAGCGTTCGCACCGCGATCGTGATGGTGGCGCGGCAGTGCGGCCGGGCGGAGGCCGAAGAGTTGCTCCAGCAACACGACAATCACCTGCGTCCCATTCTGGGCGAGCCGCCGCCCGTCAGCGGCGAATGACCGAACGGGCCTGGCTCGGTGTCGGGCTCATGTCGGGCACCTCGCTCGATGGCATGGACGCCGCGCTGGTCCGCTTTCAGGGTCCCACGCACGCCGAGCTGGTGGGATTCGCCCATCGCCCCTACCACCCTGAGGAGCGCCGTGAGCTGGAGGAAGCGATCGAGCGGCGGGAAGGCGGCGCGCGGCGCCTGGCCCACTTGCACGCCAGGCTCGCCGAGTGGGCCGCTGACGCGGTCGATGAAGTGCTGGGGCGAAGCGGAAGATCCGCTGCGGCGCTCGACTTCATCGCCTTTCACGGCCAGACGGTGTGGCACGAGCCTCCCCTCGTCACGCTGCAGCTCGGCGAGCCGGCGTTGCTCGCCGAGCGCTTCGGGGTCCGGATCGTTTCCGGATTCCGGGGCCGCGATCTGGCAGCAGGTGGAGAGGGTGCCCCGCTGGTTCCGATCGCCGATGTGCTGCTCTTTGGTGCAGAAGCTCATCCCAGGATTCTGCTCAACCTCGGCGGCATGGCGAATCTCACCTTCGTGCCGCTGCGCGCGGTCGAGGAAGGCGCCTTCGCGTTCGACACGGGCCCCGGCATGGCGGTGATCGATGCGGCGGCGCGCCTGCTGGATCCCACTCTGCCCTATGACGTGGACGGCGCACTCGCGGCACGGGGACGCGTGCAGGAGGCCGTGCTCACCGAGCTCCTCGCCGATCCCTATTTTGCGCAACCGCCTCCCAAGAGCACCGGCCGCGAGAAGTTCGGGAGCGGTTTCACCGGGGGACTGCTGCGCCGCGCTCCCGGCGCGGATGGCGTCGCCACTGCAGTGGAGCTCACGGCCAGAAGCATTGCGGAGGCGGTGCAGCGCTGGACCCCGGCCGGCGTGGAAGTCGTCGCCTCGGGGGGAGGCTGTCGGCACCCGCTTCTGTGGGAGCGACTCGGTGCCTTGCTGGGCGCCGCGGGGCGCAGCCTGCTGCGCTTCGACGAGCTCTTCTTCTCCGGGGATGCCAAGGAAGCAGTCGCCTTTGCGCTGCTCGGTTACCTCACCCTGCACGGCCAACCGGGAAACCTCCCCGCGGCAACCGGCGCGGTCGGGCGTCGCGTGTTAGGCGTCATCACTCCGACATGAGGGCGGGAAGGCTCCTCCTCCCCGCGCTCCGCTGGCGGGAGGAGACCGGCTTCGGCCACGAGGAGGCGGCCATTGCCACGGCGCTCGACTTCGGCGCCGGGGGGTTCGTGCTGGTCGGTGGGAACGCCGATGCGATCTTCCAGCTGACCCGGCGTTTGCGCCACGCTGCGGGCCGGCCCTTGCTCATTGCGGCGGAGCTCGAGCGCGGACCCGGGCAGCAGGTGGCGGGCCTCGATGAGCTGCCGCCTCCGCGCGCACTCGCTTCGCTCGGCGATCCGGCCATGCTGCGGGGCGCCGGTGTGCTCACCGCCATCGAGGCCCTGTCGGTCGGGATCAACTGGATCCTCGCGCCGGTCGTCGATCTCGACCTGGAGCCAGGGAACCCTGCCGTCCAGACGCGAGCTTTCGGCGAGCAGCCCGGGGAGGTGAGCACGGCCGCCGCGGCCTGGATCATCGGGTGCGAAGCCGCGGGCGCACTGGCCTGCGCGAAGCACTTTCCGGGACAGGGCAGAAGCCGGCTCGATTCAGCGGATGAATTGCCGGTGGTGAGCGCCGACGCAGAGCTGCTGCGGGAGAGCGACCTTGAGCCGTTCCGCGCCGCGGTCGCAGTCGGCGTCGGCTCGATTATGACGGCGCGGGCGGCCTATCCGGCGCTCGACCCCTCGGGCGCTCCAGCCGCCTGCTCCGCAGCGATTCTCAGGATTTTGCGCGACGAGCTCGGCTACGGAGGGTTAGTCGTCTCCGGTGGGCTGAGGACGGGGCCGGGCTGCGGGCCGACGCCCGAAGCCGCTGCGCTCACCGCCCTGCGCGCCGGGGTAGATCTGCTGCTCTGTCCCGCTGATCCAGCGAGGGTAGCGTCGGCGCTCGAGCGAGAGATTGGCGGCGATCCGGTTCTTGCCGAGCGCATCGCAAGCTCCCTGCAGCGCTATACCGCTGCCCTGGAGGCTGTTCCCGCCGAGGACTATCCGGAGCGGCTGCCGCCCGCGGGTTCCTCTCTGGCCGCCGCCGACTGGCTGCTCTCGGCGCCGCTGCTCCGGGGCGAAGCGCCGAGGCTCGCCCAGCCGCTTGAGCTCGTGGTCATCGATGACGAGCACGGAAGCCCGTGGGTCCACGACGCGCTGGTCGCGCGCGGAGTGTCCCTGGGTTCCGGAGGAAGTCGCGTAGTTCTGGCACTCCCGGAACCGAGTATGAGCAAGGGCAGGGCGCGGCTCACCCCCGAGAGTTCGGCACGGCTTGCACGCGAGGCCGCCGGCGCGGCGCTGGTGGTCCTCTTCGCGCACCCACGTCAGGTGAGGGCGATTCCCGGCAGCGCGCCTGTGTTATTGGGCTGGCACCGCCAGCGCCTGATGCAGGAGGCGGTAGCGCGCTGGATCGTCGGGCGGCTAGACAGTGACCAGTGACCAGTGACCAGTGACCAGTGACTGCCTTACCCTACCAGTCACGCGTCTCAGCGGCGTAGCAGGAAGTAAAAAATCGTCAGCAGCACGATGACCCCGAACGTCAGTGCCGCCACCGCCGCCGGCGAGCCGCTCCGCTTGGGCGCTGGCGGTGCCGGTACCACGGGGGGCGGAGGGTTTTCCGCGGGTGGCACGACGGGCTCCGGCGGGCGCGCGGGAATGGCTGCCGGAGTCTCGCTGGTCTCCTGATTGAGCATGGTGCGGTAGCCCACTTCGCCGCTGCTGCCCGCGGGCGGCAGGCCGTCGCCGTCGAAGCGGACGGCGACCACCGTGATATTGTCGGGTCCGCCCCGCTCGTTCGCCAGCATGATGAGCTGATCGCAGAGCGCGTCAAGATCCGGTTGCTGTTCGACCAGGGCGGCGATTTCCTCGCGCTTGACCTGGCCCGACAAGCCGTCGCTGCAAATCACCAGAACATCGCCCCGGCGCAGCTCCTGCCAGCTCAGATCGACGCGGATCTTTGCGTCCGGACCGAGCGCCTGCAGGATGATGTTCCGCCGCTCGCTCTGCTCGGCTTCCTCCTCGGTCAGCTCGCCGGCGTCCACCAGGCGCTGCATCAGCGACTGATCCTTGGTGAGCTGCGTCGCGACTCCGTCGCGTACCAGATAGCCCCGGCTGTCGCCGACCTGCGCCAGGTAGAGGGTTCCCTGGAGAACCCCCGCGACTGTCGCCGTGGTCCCCATCCCGCGCACGTCGGGATGGTCCTTCGAATAGGCGTGAATATGTTCGTTCGCTTCCTCGACGGCGTCGCGGAGCTGCTGCGCAAACTGCTCGGCATCCGCCTGGGGCGAGGTGCTCGCGCGCTCGAGCAGATGACGGAAGATGAGGTCGGCAGCCATCGAGCTCGCCAGCTCTCCCGCGGCCGCTCCGCCCATGCCATCCGCCACGAGGAACAGTGTGCCCCGCTCGCCGACCTTGTGCGGGCCGCCGTTGGTGAGATCGGTGCTGCGGGCGCCGAGATCCGCCACGAGAAACGCATCCTCGTTATGGTCGCGGGTGCGGCCGAGATCGGTCCGCGCACGGACGGTAAAGCTGACGGGAGCGCGGGCGGAAGTCATCGCGGAATGGTATCGCCGACCAGCAGAAGTTGCTGGCGGTAGAGCGGCTTGGGGTCGAGCCGCCACGCCATCCGGAAGAGCATCCGCGCAGTATCGGCCTTTCCCGCCTCGAGCGCGGCCGTCCCGAGGAAGGCCGCCGCCCGGGCTCGCCGTGCCGGGGCGAGCCGTGGCATGCCGAGCAGGCGACGAGCTCGCTGAAGCTCGAGCACGCGCAGGGCCGGGGTTTCCAGCGCGTTGAGGCTCAGCTCCGCGGTATCGGCGGCCAGCCGGGCCGCGGGCGACGCGGCGAGGCTCTGGGGCGGAGCGCTTGGGACGGTCGGCTCAGGGGAACGCGGTCCCAACGGGGCGGGGGTGGGAGGAGGTGCGGGATGGGTCGCCAGCGGGTTGGCGCGCAGGGAGTCGACGGGCGGCGTGCTGCGGGTTAGCCTGAGCGCGCCCCACGTCGCGCTCCCCAGCAGCAGCGCGCCGAGGACCCCCGCGGCGAGCCGCGTCCTCCTCGTCGGCCGCCTGACGCCAGGCGCTGCGAGCTTTCGCGTGGGGGCGAGGTCTCCCGTCACGGCCCCGCTCACGGCGGCAGAGAAATCGACCACGCTCGCGTAACGAGAGTCCGGCTCCCGCGCCAGCGCGCGATCCATGACCGCTTGCAGACCCGCGGGATATCGGCCGGGTCTGCTGATGGCGAGCGGGCGCGGCGGAGTAGTGAGACGTTTGACCAGCGTCTCCTGGAGTGAGGTGCCCTCGAAGGGCAGCCGGCCGGTGAGCATCCGGTAGAATACCAGCGCCAGCGAGTATTGGTCCGAGCGGATCCCGACCGGATCGCCGGAGAGCTGCTCCGGACTCATGTATTCCGGCGTTCCCACCATGAAGCCGGTTCGAGTCAGCCGTTGGCTCGAATCGCCTGCTACCGCTTTGGCGATTCCGAAATCCACCAGCTTGGCGACTTCGCCCTCCTTGCCGGAGAGCACCATGATATTGTCGGGCTTGAGATCGCGGTGCACGATCCCCAGCTCGTGGGCCGCGAAGAGTCCCGCAGCGCATTGGGCGATGAGGGCCGCGGCCCGGGCCAGGGGCAGCGGCCCGCTGGCGTCGAGGATCTCGCTCAGCGTGCGGCCCTCGATGTACTCCATTGCCAGATAGACCAGGTCGTCGGCGGTGAGCCCGAAGTCGTAGACCGTACAAACATTAGGATGCGAGATTTTGCTGGCGCTGCTGGCCTCACGGTTGAAGCGGGAGACGGCATCGGGGTCCTGGCTCAGCTCTTGAGTCATGACTTTGAGCGCGCAGGGCCGGCCCATGAGCACGTGGCGCGCGAGATACACCTCGCCCATGCCTCCGGCGCCCAGTCGTCGCTCGACCTGGTAACGTTCCCCGACGAGTTGTCCCACCAGCCGCTCCGCGGTGCTCCCGCTTGCCGGTCGAAGCGGCGAGCGGTCGCGCGAGCAAAACGCGGCCTCCTCACCGTATTCGGCACCGCAGGCGGGGCAAACTTTCACGCAGCTCCTCGAGGCACAGTGCAGGAAATAGACGCCGCATTCCAGCCGGGCGCAAATGTAGGCCACTGCGGCGGGGAGCGTCAACCGCCGCGTTGCTGTAACTCCTAGTCGTTATGTACCTTGCGGCGATGTCCCCCAGCACCGTTGGGCAGGCCTGCTGCGTGCTCGTCGCGCTCCTCCTCACCGGGTGCGCGGGACGCGTATCGCTCGGAGCGACGCCGCTCGAGAGCGGCGGCTTGCCACCCGTGCCCGAGGTGCATGGCCCGCTACGACTGTCCGTGGTTTACCCGGATTCCCTGGCACGCATCGAGGTTGAAGACTCAAGCTTCGTCTTCGGCTCGGTGGGTGATGGCTCTGCGCTGCTCCGTCTCAACGGGACCGCAGTTCCCGTCGCTCGCAATGGGGCCTGGCTCGCCTGGATTCCCTTTCGCGGTGACAGCATCGTCACCCTTCTGCTCGAAGCGCGAACCGCCAGCGACTCGGCCCGGCTCGAGTATCACGTGCGGCATGCCCTGCGCTTCGTGCCGCCACCCACGCCGCTCTGGAT
>DASYPD010000123.1:0-3054 GCA_036007005.1 Gemmatimonadales bacterium | reverse complement strand
CCGTCATGCGCCACCCGGCGGAAGCCATGCAACTACGGCCGTAGCTCTGCCGCCCTTACGACTCCTCCGCCTTGCACCGAATCGGAAGAGTCGTATGTGGTGCTCAGTAGTTCTGCGTTCAAAGAAGAGCGGAAATCCGGATGACAGCATCGCACTGCATCTAGAGAATCCCGAGGCCTCCCCGTCGACGTCGTAAGCGCACAGGAAGGAGCGCCAGGATGAATCGACGACAGCTGACGCCCGGGCGAGAGTTCACGACTCCATCGGCGAGTACCTTCGACGGCCGCGTGGGTCATCGGGGGCGCCGGCGCAGCGCATGGGTCGCGCTCGGGCCGCTTGCGCTCGGAATGGTGCTGGCGCTTGGCGCGAGTCCGGTCGCGGCGCTCCCCCCAACGGCGGCGACCGGTTTCGGGGGATCGTCGCCAGTGTCTCCGGTGAATGGAGGGATCCCCGTTAGCGACCTCGACACGGCCGAGCGCCTGACCGCGCTCGGCGAGCGGTATCTCGAGCTGCACGCGCTCGCCGACGCAGAGGCGGCGTTTCGCGGCGCGCTGGCGATTGTGGAGGCGGCGCTCGGCCCGACGGACCCGCAGCTGTCCGACAGCATGACGGCGCTAGGCGACGTGCGCTCGGAGCGGCGGGACTTCGCGGGAGCCGAGATCCTCTATCGGCGTGCGCTCGCCGTCGTCGAGACGGCGTACCGCGCGGAGGACCCCCGAATAGCCGGGCCGCTGGGTAACTTGGCCGGACTCTAGCGGAAATGGGAGCGGTGGGACGACGCCGCCGCGCTCTATCTGCGCCTCGCGGGTGTGTTCGCGCGGATCCTCGGCGCCAACGACTTTCACGTGGCAATGACCCTCGAGCATGTGGCCAACGCCCACGCCGCGCAGGGACGGTACGCCGAGGCCGAGGAGTTCTACGGAAAGGTCCTTGCGATCCTGGCGCCGTGGCTTGGATCGGATCACGCGCTCGTCCAAGAGGTGCTCGCAGAGCGCGCCCATGCCCGGGCGCCAGCTTGAGCTCACCCGCGGGAAGAAGGGCTGAAGTTTCATATGTTGCAGGCAGCCCCTCTAACACGCCGTCTACCACGCAACGGGCAAGCGCATTCGCCGGCTGCCGATCACGCTCGACAAGCTGTTGTGAGATTGCGGGGCGCCGGGAGCCGCGGTGCCGCGCTGCTGCTCCCATTTTGCTCCTACGACACCCCGAAACCGCGCGAAACGAGGCCGAAGACGATGCACTATCACGTAACGTGAAAGTGGCGGCTACGGCACGCTTTTTCTGTGAGATCAGAGGGTTACCGGTCATGGCCGTCGCGCACTGGTTCAAATCCAGCCCCCGCAACCAAGTAAAACGACGGGCTACGGCGCGTGCCGTAGCCTGTTGGGTTTTCACCCCAACGGTCGGCTTTCGCTGACATGCGCTTCGTCTAGCCATGAGGCCTGCGCAGGACGTCGCGGCAATACTCGCTTCAGGGGCGAGGCGCTCTACCGGGACGGCGCCTACGCGCCGCGACCATCACGACTGCGAAGTGACGTCGCGCGGCCCCGTCACGAAGAGGTTGGCGCCCGCCGCCAAGGAACACAAGACCGCTCCTGCGAGCGGTACTGGGAAGTAGCTGCCCTGAGCCGACCGCCCAGCCGAACGGCAACGGGCGCGGCCGCGTTTGCGTGCGAAGGCATAAAATTCAGTCATTACTGAGCGCGCGATCCCGGCAAGGCCCGTCGCCGAAATTTCACAGCCTTCCGAGACTCCGCCTGGAACCCTTTCTGAACAATTAGTCGGACTGGCGGGCGAGTTCAAAAACCCCGTCGAAGTGCACTCAGCAAAAGTCGCGAAGTCCAAGCCATCAGTGGGAGTATTCCAGGGACCTCAGAGAGAAATGAGGCCGCCGGGGTCGAGGTGCGCGCCCCCGCGGTCGACCCAGAGAAGGCTGCGACATTCGTCAGCACGCATCCCGAGGGCGATCGATGACAGTCCCGGGAACACACAAGTATTAACAGGACCGCCTCGCGCGGATGCAGAGAGGTGATGATGCTGACCAGAGAAGTCCTGGTGGTCGTGCCGGTATCCGACGACGCTCTGAGTCGTATAGCGGCGGTCGACCGATGCCTGCATGTGGTCGATGCTCGGGGCTGGTTTGACGTCGAACTCCGCGAGACCTGGCCGCCGTGGACGGTACAGCGCTACCTCGGCCAGCGTGTAGGACCAATCAGTTCGCGCCAGGAGCGCGACCAGCTGCTGGCCAGCGCCGAGATCATCCTCGGTGGCTTTCCTTTTCCGCTGGATCTCCGGGCCCGGGCGCCGCGCCTGCGCTGGTTCCACCAACTCCCAGCCGGGGCGAGCAACCTGTTACGCGGAGATCTCTGGGGCAGCGATGTCATCGTCACCACCTCGCGCGGCTACGGGAACACCCGCGCCATGGCTGAGTACGCGCTGGCCAGCCTCCTCCACTTCGCCAGGGGACTCCACCAGGCATCTCGCGATCGGCAGCGGCATCGTTTCGACCATCGCACCTACCGCCCCCTGCTGCTGCAGGGTAAGACGGTGTGCGTCGTGGGCGCTGGTGGCATCGGCCAGGAGGTGGGGCGGTTATGCGCCAGTGCGGGCATGCGGGTGACGGGCACGCGGCGGCGGGTGGCGCCGGATACCGTGTTGCCAGCCGGATTCAGCCGCCTGGAAAGCCCCGAGCGTCTCCATGCTCTACTCGAGGAGAGCGACGGCGTGGTGGTCTGTTGTCAGTGGACACCGGAGACGACCAGGCTGATCGATCGGGCGGCCTTTGCCGCCTTGAAGCCGGGCGCGATCCTGGTGAACGTCGCGCGCGGTGAGATCATCGACGAAGAGGCGTTGATCGCTGCCCTCGCGGCCGGAAAGTTACGGGGGGTGGCCCTCGACGTCTATGTGGGCGAGTTCGAGCATGAACCCGATCGTCGCCTCTGGGACGATGAGCGCGTCCTCATCACCCCGCATATCTCTGGCGGCAGTGACGTGCGTCAGCATCGAGGGATCAACCTCTTCTGCGACAACCTGCGCACCTATCTGGACGGGCGG
>DASYPD010000122.1:0-3648 GCA_036007005.1 Gemmatimonadales bacterium | reverse complement strand
AGGTGCGCGAAGTGCGCGATGGTTCCTCCCCCCCCAGGACCGAAGCCACCCCAGAGCGTCATGACAGTGAAGAGCACGATCA
Source organism: Gemmatimonadales bacterium (assembly GCA_036007005.1). Taxonomy (GTDB): domain Bacteria; phylum Gemmatimonadota; class Gemmatimonadetes; order Gemmatimonadales; family GWC2-71-9; genus JABFSM01. The sequence goes on along the minus strand of DASYPD010000122.1, from coordinate 3,566 downwards.
AGTAGCGTGCCTCGATCGGGAAGATCGCCCAGATCAGGATCTGATCGCGGGGCCAGAACCAGGCATACCCCAGCATCACGCCGAACACCGCGCCTGAGGCCCCGATCACGGCACCGTGCGGGGAGAAGATCATAAACATCAGCGCGCCCATGATGCCGCTGGAGAAATAGAGACCCAGAAACCGCCCGCTGCCGAGTCGATTCTCCAGCCGGGGCCCGAAGAAGAACAAGGAAAGCATGTTGAAGAAAATGTGACCGAGACTGCCGTGCAGAAACATGTAGCTGATGATGGTCCACGGCTCGCGCCACGCGAGGGCCGGCACCAGCGCGAGATGCTCCATGAGCGCCGGCGACTGAAACGTGAGGAAGTACAGCACTACATTCGCCAGGATCAGCCGCAACACCCAGCGGGTCACGCGCTCCGCTCCCGGGAGGCGCGCGCAGCCCGGCGGCGGCGCGGCGAGCGCGGCGGCCGCACGGGCGCCCGCAGATCCACCGCTCCCGTGGTCAGCACCCGGAGATAGTCCACGCTGTCGAGATTCGCTGTGAGCTGCAGGAAAGCCTGGAACGGCTGCAGCTGCTGGGCGCTCAGATGCCCCGGCAGCGCCAGCGGAAACGGACTGTCTCCGAGATTCGCGCTATTCCACATGGTGCCCCGGCCGAAAAAGCTGCGGATCAGCACGCTCGACGGTGAGGCAGGAAGGACCCGCACGTTCTCCACGTACTTGCCGAAATTGCCCTGCCGGAAGAGGTACATCTCCACATTCGAGACGTAGAACGCCGAGACCGGCTGCTTGAGCTCCTTGAGGTATGCCGCGATCGCTTTCATCGCGGTGGGACCCGAGAGATCGCCCACGACCGGCACGATCCTGTCGTTGCGCTGCAGCTCGCGCACGACCCGGAAGCGCTCTTCGCTCGAGAGATAGCTGCCGGGATTCCCGTCGAGATCGGTCGCGAGGTAGAGCTGGCGCTCGCTGGGATAGCCGGGCCGCGCCGGACGGCCGCGGCTGCTGAAGGTGAGCTCGAGTCCCTGGGCGAGGAACTCGTCGTGAAAGCGGCGCAGCGTCACCCGGTCGCTATCGGTCAGCGGCACCCCGAAACGGGTCACCCGGTCCATCAGCTCCGCGTGGCTGCGGGAGTGGGCGGCGGAATCGCCCGGGGTGATGTCGAGATAGGTCAGGATATCCTGCAGCGGCTGGTCGGTCCAGCGCGCCAGCACGGGCGGCGCGGGGCGGCCATAGAGGAGGCAGAGGTATTCCATCCGATTGCGAGAGACCTCGAACATCGCCTTGAAGAGGAGATGCAGCAGCATGTTGTCGCGGCGGATGTCGATCAGGATGGCGAGCTCGGGCCTGATTTCCGCAACATAGGAAAAATTCTGCTCCGGTCCCACCCCCAGATAGGCGCCACCCTGCACGCCGAGGGCCCGGAGCGCGGGAAGCACATGGAGGTAGGAGGTTTCGTTGGAGACGAGGTTATCGCTATCGAAGTAGCCGCCGGGCTCGGAGAGTCGATTGACCAGGCGCGAGAACTCGGTGCTCTGCGCCAGAGCGGAGGCCGGAGCCGACGCGACGGCAAGGATGGTGAGCTGGAGAGCAAAGCGGAGCTTACGCAGCACGGCGCGGCCTCAGGAAAATGGACGCAACTGCGTAGAGCCTATCGCCACCGGGCTGTCGGGACAAGGTGACGGCGAGTAGGTTCACGGAATGCCGGATTCACCCAGAAGCAGGCGTCATTCCGAGGCCGCGAAGCGGCCGAAGGGGTCTCCGGCCGCGATCGCGCTGCTCGCGGTGCTCGCGGCTTGCGCCCAGAGCAAGGCGACAAGTTCCGCGCAGTCGCCTCAGTGCGACCAGGACAACGGTCAGCTCACTCTGCCGGCCGGTTTCTGTGCCGCGGTTTTTGCCGACGCAATCGGGGTGGCCCGTCACGTCGTGGTGGGCAGCGACGGAACCGTCTACGTCGCGCTCGAATCGGGCACGCGGACCAGCGCGGGCACTTCCCGGCAACACGAGAGCGGCGGGATCGTGGTGCTGCGCGACAGCAATGGCGATGGACGCGCCGAGGTGGTGCGCCGGATTCCCACGGGAGGAGGCACGGGGATCGCGCTGCGCGGCGCTTGGCTCTACTACGCGACGATGACGACCGTCGAGCGGGTCCGCCTGAGTGCCGATCGTCTGGGCGCAGCGGGCCAGCCCGATACACTGGTGCTGGGAATTCCACCCGAGGGACACATCAGCCGGAGTCTCGCGTTCGATGACAGCGGCGGGATGTTCGTCCACGTGGGTTCCGAGGACAATGTCTGTGTCTCGCGGCGGGATCAGCCGGCACCGGATCCCTGTCCCCAACTCGCGACGCGGGCGGGCATCTGGCGCTATTCGGCGGACAAGCTGCACCAACATCATCCTGGCGATGGCGGGCAGTGGGCCAGCGGGCTCCGCAACGCGGTGGGGCTCGCCTGGGATTCGCTGACGAAAAAGCTCTACGCCGCCTCCCATGGCCGCGACGGATTGGCGCAACTCTACCCTCGTCTCTACAGCGCGGAGCAGAGCGCGGAGCAGCCGTCCGAAGAATTCGTGCAAGTCAAGCAGGGAGACGATTTCGGCTGGCCCTACTGCCTGCACGACAATTCCCTGGGGAAGAAAGTGCTCGCGCCGGAGTACGGTGGAGACGGGCATACGGCGGGGCGCTGCGCGAAAGCGAAAGAGCCGCTCATGGGTTTTCCCGGGCACTGGGGCCCCGACGGCCTGCTCTTCCTCAACGGCGCCAAGCTTCCCGCCAAGTACCGCCTCGGCGCGCTCATCGCCTTTCACGGTTCCTGGAACCGCGCGCCCCAACCGCAAGCGGGATACAAGGTGGTGTTCGTTCCGCGCAACGGCAGGAGCTTCGGGACTGCGTACGAGACGTTCGCGGACGGCTTTGCGGGAGGCCGCCTCGATCCGGGCGGTGCCCTGCATCGGCCGGTGGGGCTGGCCGAGGGGAGCGACGGCGCCATCTATATCACGGACGACCAGCGGGGACGCGTGTGGAGAGTGGTGTACGTCGGTGAGCGGTGAGCGGTAAGCGGTAAGCGGTGAGCGGTGAGCGGTGAGCGGGAAAGGCTGGTACCGCTTACCGCTTACTGCTTACCGCTCACCCTAGATAACCCGCACGATCCAATCCCCGACGAGATAGCCGAGCACGGCGACGCCGAGGCCGACGACGAACATGTCCAGTCCGCTGCGGAGCACGCTGCGCCCGGTGAAGAAGCTGCGCGCCGCGCCGACGCCGAAGTGCGACAGCATCGCGACCGCAAAAGAAGTCCAGATGGCCCAGGGACTCCGGCTCAGGAGCAGCGGAGCAACCGGGATGAAGGCCCCGAAGGCGGTGGCCACACCGGTCACCCACCCCTCGCGCATCGGCGTGCGGGTGGCCTCGCCGATCTTGAGCTCCTCGCGCACCTGCTCCTCGAGCGCCTTCTCGGGATCGGCCATGAGCGCGGTAGCGAGCTGGCCCGCCTGCTCTGCGGGAATCCCCTTGGCCTGGTAAATCAGCGAGAGCTCCTCGCGCTCGAGCTCGGGCATCAGGCGG
>DASYPD010000121.1:0-8099 GCA_036007005.1 Gemmatimonadales bacterium | reverse complement strand
CGCCGCGCTTTCTCCCGTCGCGCGGCGCTCCAGCCGGCCAGAAAAGGAAGTTTGGCCAGCAGCACGGCCGCTTGCAGCGTATCGAGCCTGCTGTTGGTCCCTACCTCATCGTGATGGTACTTCTTCAGGCCCCCGTGGGTTCGCAGCCGGCGCAGCCGGAGAGCCAGGGTGTCGTCCTGGGTCAGCATCATCCCGCCGTCACCCCATGCCCCGAGATTCTTCGCGGGGAAAAACGAGAGCGTGCCGGCCCAGCCGGACTCCCCGGCGAGCTTCCACTCCCCGTTGATCCGGCGTCGCGCACCGATGGCCTGCGCTGCGTCCTCGATGACCGGGATGCCCCGCTCGGCGGCGAGCTCCAGGATCCGCTCCAGCGCCGCCAGCTGCCCGAAGAGGTGAACGACCACGATGGCTCGGGTCCGCGGCGTGATCGCCGCCGCCACGGCGTCGGGTGAGACAGTGAAGGTGCCGGGATCGATATCGACAAAGACCGGCGTCCCTCCGGCGAGCTGGACCGTCCCCGCCGTCGCGAAGAACGTAAAGGCCGGCACGATGACCTCGGCTTCCCGCGTGAGCTCGAGGGTCATGAGCGGCAAGAGCAGCGCGTCCGTCCCGCTCGCGCAGGCGATGGCGTGCTTAACCCGCGAGAGCTTCGCGAGGGCGGCTTCGAGCTCGGGAACCTCTTCCCCCATGATGAATTGCTGGCGCTCGATGACCGCGAGAACCGCCGGCATGACGGCGTCACGAATGGCGGCGTGCTGCGCCCGGAGGTCGAGCAACGGCACCTGCGGAGTGAAGCTCACGATGGGAGACAAGCTAATCGGGCCTCATCCGGCCAGCTCGATCGCGCTGAGCCGGCCTCCTGCTTCGCGGTACCGAGTGCCGCAGGCGCGGCAGCTGCTCACTTCCCCGCTGAGCTCGAGCCGCACACCGCAGCGGCACATCCAGCCGGCCTGGCGCGCCGGGACGCCCAGCATGAGCGCATAGGCCGGCACCTCGCCGCGCACCACGGCACCCGCGCCGATGAAGGCGTACTCGCCGAGCGTTGCCCCGCAGAGGATCGTCGCATTCGCCCCGATCGACGCCCCGCGACCGACCCGCGTCGCGAGGTATTCTGCCTTGCGCGAAATGTGGCTGCGCGGATTGATCACGTTGGTGAACACGCAGCTCGGCCCGCAGAACACATCGTCTTCCAGGGTCACGCCTTCGTAAACCGACACGTTGTTCTGGATCTTGACGTTGTTCCCGATCCGCACCCGCGGCATCACCACGACGTTCTGGCCCAGGGTACAGCGCTCGCCGATCACGGCGCCCGCCAGCACGTGACAGAAATGCCAGATCTTGGTGCCGGCTCCGACGCTGGCACCCTCGTCGACGTAACTGGATTCATGCGCGTAGTAGTCGGTCACTGGTCACTGCTCACTGGTCACTGGTCACTGCTCAGGTACTCCCCCTGCACGCCGATCAGCTTGACCTCCGTCTCCAGCGCGACCGCGAACTGCTGCCCCACCACTTCGCGAGCCCTCCGGATCAGCGCGATGACGTCTTGCGCCGTGGCGCTCCCGCTATTCACAAAGTAGTTCGCATGCAGCCGCGAGACCTCTGCGCCCCCCACCCGCATCCCTTTGAGCCCTGCCGCCTCCAGCAAGGAGCCCGCGGTCCAGGGTCGCTCCCATCCGGCGGGCGCCGGCTCGGCGGGGTTCTTGAAGACGCTGCCGCAGCACGGCTGATTGAACGGGGTTCCGACTTGCCGCCACGCGAAGAGCCGCTGCACCTCCGCACCAAGCTCGGCCGGATCGCCCGGTCGCAGCAGCACCTCCGCCTCCAGCACGAGCATCCCTTCGAGCCCGCTGCGCCGATAGCTGAAGGGAATCTCCCGCGCGGGTATCACCCTGACCCCTGGCTCCTGACTCCGGACCCCTAACACGGTAATGGCCTGCACCACGTCCGACCATTGCCCCCCGTGGCACCCCGCGTTCATGAACACTCCCCCACCCACCGTTCCCGGCACCCCGACCATCAGGTGCACCCCCGCCCACCCCTGCTCCGCCGTCCTCCGCGCGGCCAGCGGCGCGGGGAGTCCGGCGCCCAGCCACCAGCGCGCGCCCTCGCTGCGGACGCCGTCGAGTCCCTTGCCGAACCGGATCACCAGCGCATCGAGTCCGGCATCCGGCAGCAACACATTGGAACCCAGCCCGAGCGCGAAGACCGGGACGCCGGCTCTCCGGGCGTGGCACAGGCCCGCCGCGAGATCTTCCGGCGACGCCGCGAGAAAAACCGTGGCCGGGCCGCCGATCCGGTAGGTCGAATAACGCGCCAGGGGGACGCCCTGCGTCACCACTCCGCGCACCGCCTTGCCCAGCGCCGCGGCGAAGCGCGGATCGCGGGCGCTCATGCCCGCTGCTCGGCCATCAGGCCGCGGGCCAGCGCGTGCCACTCCTGCAGCGAGCGCACCTCGCCGGTCCCGCCCCGCAGCGCGACGATCGCGTCGCACGCGGCGCTCGCGGCCGCCATCGTCGTGGTATAGGGAACGCGCTGGGCAAGCGCCGCCTGACGCAGGAGGTAGTCGTCCTGCTGCGGCAGCTTGCCCAGCGGCGTATTGATGAGCAGCTGCACCTCGCCCGAGCGCAGCAGGTCGACGGCGTTCGGATGCCCCTCGTACACCTTGCGCACAGTCCCTGCCGCGATGCCCTGCTGCTGCAGATGGCGGGCGGTGCCGTGCGTGGCCCGCAGCGTAAAGCCGAGCTCTGCGAAACGGCGGGCAATCGGCGTCACCGTCGGCTTGTCGTGATCGTTCACCGTCAGGAACACCGCGCCGCTCAGCGGCAGCGGGCCGTCGGCGCTCGTCTGCGCCTTGGCAAACGCCATCCCGAACGAATCGGCGATCCCCATCACCTCTCCCGTGGATCTCATCTCCGGGCCGAGAATCAAGTCCACTCCCGGCAGCTTGTTGAACGGGAAGACGGCCTCTTTGACGGCCAGGTACGGCAGGGTGGCATCCTCCGCGAGACCCAGGTCGTCGAGCCGCTTTCCGCTCATCACCGCCGCCGCGAGGCTGGCCAGCGGCACGCCGGTGGCCTTGGAGACGAAGGGTACCGTGCGCGAGGCGCGCGGATTCACCTCCAGCACGAAGACCACGCCATCCCTGATGGCGTATTGCACGTTGAGCAGGCCCACCACCCCGAGCCGCTCGGCGAAGGCGCGGGTGAACTCCCGCATCTCGTCGAGCTGCGCCTCGGGGATGAGGTGGGGCGGCAGGACGCAGGCGGAGTCGCCCGAGTGGATGCCTGCCTCTTCGATATGCTGCATCACGCCGCCGATCACGCAGCGCTGCCCGTCGGCGATGGCGTCCACGTCCACCTCGAACGCGTCCTCGAGGAATCGGTCGATCAGTACCGGGTGCCCCGGCGCCACCCGCTCGGCCTTGGCGAAGAACTCGCTCAGCGACTCGGCGTCATATACGATCTGCATCGCCCGGCCACCGAGCACGTAAGAGGGCCGGATCAGGACCGGATAGCCGATCTTGGCCGCCTCCCGGAGCGCTTCCGCTGAGCTGCGCGCAGTGCCGTTGGGCGGCTGCGCGATGCCCAGCTCGCGCGCAATCGCCTCGAAGCGGCCGCGGTCTTCTGCCGCATCGATCGCCTCCGGCGGGGTACCCAGGATCCGCACGCCTTCGGCCTCCAGCCCGCGCGCCAGGCGGAGCGGCGTCTGGCCCCCGAACTGCACCACCACGCCGAGCGGGCGCTCGAGCTGCACGATCTCGAGCACGTCCTCGAGCGTGAGCGGCTCGAAGTACAAGGCATCGCTGATGTCGAAGTCGGTGGAGACCGTTTCCGGATTCGAGTTCACCATCACCGTGCGATAGCCCAGTTGCCGGAACGCCAGCGCCGCGCGGACGCAGCAGTAGTCGAACTCGACGCCCTGCCCGATCCGGTTGGGCCCGCTCCCCAGGATGATGATGGTCTTGTCCCCGTGCGGCCCCACTTCGTTCTCTTCGTCGTACGAGGAGTAGAGGTAAGGCGTGGCCGAGGGGAACTCTCCGGCGCAGGTATCCACCATCTTGTACGCGGGCCGGATTCCCAGCGCATGACGCCGCTCGCGGATCTCCGCTTCGGTGCTACCGGCGAGCCCCGCCAGCTGGGCATCCGAGAAGCCGAGCCGCTTCATGCGGCGGAGGGCGGCCGCCTCGTCGGAAGGTTGGAAGGACCATTCTTTCTCCGCCTCCACCAGCTCGCGCATTTGCTCCACAAACCACCGATCGATCCGGCTCGCCTCCGCGATCGCTTCCACCGCAACCCCCGCGAGCAGCGCCCGCTTGACCTGAAAGAGCCGCTCGGGCGTCGGCGTGCGGATCGCGGCGAGCAATGCCTCCGCTGACGTCTCCGTGAGCCGGTCATCGGCGAGCGTCTCCCCGATCTCCCACCCCGCGCGTCCGATCTCCAGTCCGCGAAATCCCTTCTGCAGCGCCTCTTTGAAGGTGCGCCCGATTGCCATCACCTCGCCCACCGCCTTCATCTGCGTCGTGAGCCGCGGATCGGCGCCGGGAAACTTCTCGAATGCGAAACGCGGGATTTTCACCACTACATAGTCCAGCACCGGCTCGAACGACGCCGGCGTGGTTTTCGTGATATCGTTGGGGAGCTCGTCGAGCCGGAAGCCTACCGCCACCTTGGTACCGATCCGCGCGATCGGAAAGCCGGTCGCCTTCGAGGCCAGCGCCGAGGAGCGGGAGACCCGGGGATTCATCTCGATCACCAGCTGCTCACCCGTCTCCGGGTGCACCGCGAACTGCACGTTGCAGCCGCCCGCCTCTACGCCCACCTCGCGGATGATCTTGCAGGCGCTGTCGCGCATCAGCTGGTACTCGCGGTCCGACAGGGTCATGGCCGGGGCGACGGTGATCGAATCGCCGGTGTGGACGCCCATCGGATCGAGGTTCTCGATCGAGCACACGATCACCACATTGTCCGCGCCGTCCCGCATCACCTCCAGCTCAAATTCTTTCCAGCCGAGAATGCTCCGCTCCACCAGGACCGAACCCACCGGCGACAGATCGAGCCCGCGTTGCAGCAGCGCCTCGAATTCTTCCGCGACGTAGCCGATGCCGCCACCGGTCCCGCCCAGCGTGTAGGACGGCCGCAGAATGGCGGGATAGCCGATCGCCGCGACCGCCGCGCGTCCCTCCTCCACGCTGCGGACGGTGACACCCTGCGGCGTGGCGAGTCCGATCCGCCGCATCGCCAGGGCAAACTCTTCCCGGTCCTCCGCGATGCGGATCGCCCGCTCGTTGGCGCCGATGAGCTCGACCCCGTAGCGCTCGAGCACGCCGTTCTTGACCAGCGCCATCGCCACGTTCAACGCCGTCTGCCCGCCCATGGTCGGGAGCAGCGCGTCGGGCCGCTCCCGCGCGATGATCTTCTCGACCCATTCCGGCGTGATCGGCTCGATGTAGGTCCGGTCCGCCATCTCGGGATCGGTCATGATGGTGGCGGGATTCGAATTCACCAGGATGACACGAAAGCCCTCTTCGCGAAGCGCCCGGGCCGCCTGAGTGCCCGAGTAATCGAACTCGGCGCCCTGGCCGATCACGATCGGGCCGGAGCCGATCAGCAGAATGGACGCGAGATCAGTCCGCTTGGGCACGCAGCAGCTCCTCGAGGGTCTGATCGAGCGGAATGCGCGGCTCCCAGCCGGTTTCGCGGCGCAACTTCTCGGCGTTGCCGACGAGATGAGGGATATCCCCCCGCCGGGTCAGGCGTTCATCGACTTCGGGTCTCACCTTCCACCCGGCGAGCCGCTCCAGTCGGCGCAACAACTCCAGTAAAGCGTGGCCCTCTCCCGAGGAGATATTGTAGGTCTCCCCCGCGCTGCCCCGCGCGAGCAGCGCGAGGTAGGCCTCGACGACATCGCGCACATCCAGGACGTCGCGCACCGGGTCGAGGTTCCCCGCCTTGATCGTCGCCGCCCCGGTCCGTTTGGCTGCCAGCAGCCGGCTCGCCAGCGCCGGCAACACGAAGCGAATGTCTTGTCCCGGGCCGCTGTGGGTAAACGGCCGCGCGACAATCACCCGGAGTCCTCCCCGCCGCGCGGTTTCCAGCGCCGCGATCTCCGCGCCGAGCTTGCTCGCCGCATAGGGGGAGCAGGGCAGCGGGGGATCATTCTCGTGGTGCGGCCGGCTGCTCCCGCTCCCATAGACTTCGCCCGTCGAGGCCAGCAGGAAGACTGGATCGCCCTGCCGCGCCGCCACGCGGAGCGCGAGCGCCTCACACAGCCGCGCGGTCCCCGCGGCATTCACTTCCCAGGCTAGACCCGGATTGTCGCGCGCTTCACTGCCGGACGCGACTGCCGCCAGATGGACGACAGCATCCCAGCGCTCCTGGCACAGTGTCGCCACCGACTCGGCTGAGCAGAGCTCCAGCTCCCGCCAGGAGACCCGCGCCGCCTCCACCGGCGCGAGCACCGGCGAGGGTCCCCGTCCCCGCCGGTGGGTCCCGACGACATGGTGACCATCCGCGAGCAGCCGCCGGGCCAGCCAGCCGCCCACGAAGCCGTCCGCGCCCGTGATGAGAAGCTTCACCGCACGCGGTTCAGCCGCTCGAGATCGGCGTCGACCATGAGCTTCACCAAGCCGGGAAAGTCCACCGTCGGACTCCAGCCCAGCTCCGCCTTGGCTTTCCGCGCGTCGGCTTGCAGCACATCCACCTCGGCCGGCCGCGTGAAGGCGGGGTCCGCGACGACATGGGATTGCCAGTCGAGCCCGACGTGCGCGAAGGCGAGCTCGAGCAACTGGCGTACGCTGTGCGTCTTCCCGGTCCCGATGACGTAATCCGTCGGGTCCGGCCGCTGCAGCATCCGCCACATCGCATCGACGTAGTCACCCGCGTAGCCCCAGTCACGCCGGGCGTCGAGATTGCCCATGCGAAGCTCGGCGGCCCGCCCGAGCTTGATGCGGGCCGCGCCGTCCGTCACTTTGCGCGTCACGAACTCCATCCCGCGCCGCGGCGACTCGTGATTGAAGAGAATCCCGCTCACCGCGTAGAGGCCGTAGGACTCCCGGTAATTCACCGTGATCCAGTGCCCGTACACTTTCGCCACGCCATAAGGCGAGCGCGGGTAAAAGTGCGTGCCTTCGTGCTGCGGCGACTCCTGCACCTTGCCAAACATCTCCGAGGAGCTGGCCTGATAGAACCGCGCGCTGGGGTGCGCCAGCCGGATCGCCTCCAGCATCCGGGTTACGCCAAGCGCCGTGAATTCGCCGGTGAGCACCGGCTGGCTCCAGGACGCGGGCACATACGACTGGGCTGCGAGGTTGTAGACCTCGTCGGGCTTGACGTCCTGCAGCACGACGGTGAGGGAATGCTGGTCCAGTAAATCCGCGGTGACGATAGGGACCCGGTCGAGCAGGTGCTCGATCCGCTCGAAGGAATGATGGCTGGTCCGCCGCACTACCCCGTAAACCTGGTACCCCTTCGCGAGAAGGAATTCGGCCAGGTAGGACCCGTCCTGGCCGGTGATGCCGGTGATGAGGGCTTTAGGCATGCTCGAGCAGTTGAGCTAAACGCTTCATAGGATTAGCTTTCCCCGCTCGAAAGATAGCCTTCACACGGAGCTCGGCGAAGCATGGCTCGCACCTGTAGTGTCTGTGGCAAGGGACCCACAACGGGGAACCACGTGAGCCACGCGAACAACCGGGTCAAACGGCGCTGGTATCCCAATCTGCAGACTGTGCGGACCAGCGTAAACGGCGAGGTGCGCCGGGTGCGCGTCTGCACTCAATGCATCCGCAGCAACCGGATCCGGAAGACCGCGTGACGGCCTGACCGACCCTCCGACTGTCCGACAAAAAAAGGGGGACCGCTCGGTCCCCCTTTGTTGGCTCGAGAGTCGCGGCTGGGTCACTCGGACAGCAGCTCGATTCGGGCCATATCGGCCCCATCACCCGGGCGCGAGGCTAGCTTGAGCATCCGGATGTAGCCGCCCGGCCGGGCCGCGAAGCGGGGACCAATCTCCTTGAAGAGCCGGCCCGTCACCGCGCGGGTCGGGATCCGGCGCTCCACCAGCCGGCGCGCATGCAGGTCGCCCCGGCGGGCCAGCGTGATCAG
>DASYPD010000120.1:0-3417 GCA_036007005.1 Gemmatimonadales bacterium | reverse complement strand
CATCGCGTTTACGACACCAAGCATAAGAAGTTCATCGATTTCGAAACTCTAGTGGCCCGCGTCAGCAACGCCGATGTCGTCTTCGTCGGCGAGCAGCACGACGATCCCGCGACGCATCGCATGGAGCTCGCGCTGCTCGAGGGGATCGCGCGGCGGCGCGATTCGGTCGTCCTCGCGCTCGAGATGTTCGAGCGCGACGTGCAGCCCCGGCTCGACGCGTATCTCGCCGGCGCGCTGGGTGAGCCGGAGTTTCTTCAGGCGAGCCGGCCCTGGAAGAACTATGCGGCGGACTACCGCCCGCTGGTCGAGCTGGCGCGTGCGCGCGGCTGGCCGGTGCTGGCGAGCGACGTCCCACGGCCGCTGGCATCGCTGGTGGGACGGGCGGGACTCGCGGCGCTCGATACGCTCAATCCGGAAACTCGGGCGCAGGTCGCCGAGACAATCGCCTGTCCGGAAGACCACTACTTCGAAGCATTCGTGAAGCTGATGGGAGACCTGACGGCGCACGGGCCGGCGCCGGCGAGTGACGAGGATCCCAAGGCGCGCATGGGGCGGATGTACCAGGCGCAATGCATCAAGGACGAAACGATGGGTGAATCAGTGGCCCGGGCGTGGCGACCCGGTCGGCTGGTCGTCCATTACAACGGATCGTTCCACAGCGATTTCAGACTCGGCACGGCTGAGCGGGCTCGGCGGCGCGCCCCGCCGGCCCAGCTGCTGGTCGTGACCGCGTTGCCCGTCAAGGAGCTCGATCGGCTGCGGCCTTCGCAGCAGGACCGGAAGCGCGCGGATTACCTGCTCTATGTCCTTGCTCCCGTCAATTCCGACAGCGCCGGACGGCGATAGCGCCGATTCCCTGCCCTTGCCGCGAGCACGCACCCTTTCTGTGCGCGCGCTCCGGCTGCGCTGCCCGGTCTGCGGCGGCCGGCCCATCCTGCTGAGCTGGTTTACCCTCGCGCCCTCGTGCCCGTGCTGCGGCCTGCACCTCGATCGGGACGAGCCGGGCTACTGGATCGGGAGCTACACCATCAATCTCTTCCTGACCGAGGGCGTGTTCGCGGTCGTCTTTGCCGCCGGGTTACTCCTCACCTGGCCCGCGGTGCCCTGGACGGCGTTGGCCGTGCTCTGCGGCGTGCTCGCGATTCTCACCCCGATCCTGGTCTTTCCCCACACCAAGCTGCTGTACCTCGCTGTGGATCTCGCGTTCCGGCCGCCCGAGCCACAGGATCTCGAGTCGCCGCGGGAGCGCGGGCTGGTCGCGAAAAGACGTTAGTGGAGAGGGGACGGCGAGACTGCGACCAGCTCTCCAATATTGTGAATATCCGCGAGGTCACGCTCTTCGAACCGTACTACAATGCCAGATTGCTGATCTACCCAGACCGTCTCAAAGCTTTTCGGGCGGGGTTCGGTCCAGGGCAGCCAGACTTCGATCTTCCAGCAGAGATAATTCCCGGCTCCGACCGTTAGCCGTTCTGCTCCGGCTACTCGGAGGTCATACGGCGTGATCGTCGGGCTGTCGCTCTGCTGCCCGTACATACCGATATCGTTGACGCTCCCGCGCCATCCCTTGGCGAAGGGGATGCCCGGCAAGACGAGCCAGAGATCACCGGCATACCAGGCCCCCGGGGTGAGAGGAAGCGGCCGCGTCACCGTTGTGTCGCGTAATGGCGTATTCACTCCGTGCGTAACCGATTCGGCGCTGAACACCCAGGTCTGCGCGACGTGGACTTGCTGAGCCGAGTCGAGGTGAAAAATGAGTCGCCTGAGCGGGCGAAGGTCGCTCCGGCGCAGATATATCGAATCCGAGAATCCGAGCCAGAAACCCCGATAGGTCGCGTGCCGGCTCGCGGCAATCCAGGCTGGTTCACCGCCGAAGACCCCGGAGCTTACCGAAACAGTATCCCAGCCATCGACCTGCTGGGACTCACCGTCCACGACACTGTGCCGTTGGTAAATCCAAGTGCCGGCCCTCAAGCGGCTACCATCGAAGCGTGGCAGGAGCGGATACTGAGCCCGACGAGTTGCCTGAGCAGAGAGGTCCGGGGTAGGAAACCCGAACAACCACCGTCCATCCGTCTGCACCACCAGATCTTCACCTGGCTGATGGTTGAAGCGGGTCAGCAGTGTGAGCCCGACGACCACCACGGCGACTGAAAGAGCGAGGCGAACTCGGGTCTGGAGAAGCACGCCGGTTCCGGGGAGGTCTACCCGTCGCCCCTCTCTGCGAGTCCCCAGGATACGCTCCCAGAGTTGCCGCCCCGGGGGGGGTTGGGGGTGGGACCCCTCCCGTAACCGGGTTCGCACCTCTTTCCACCGATCCTCTGTCACCGTTCCCTCCTCAAGGTTCGTCGCAGCCGCTCCAACCCACGCACCAACCGCACTCGCGACGCTGCCCGGCTGATTCCGAGCGTTCGCGCAATTTCTGCGTGGCTCATGCCCTCTAGCTCGCGCAGTACCACCACCGCGCGAATCTTCTCAGGCAAGCACCCGAGCAGCCGCTCTGCCTCGCCGGAGCTTGCGGTATCCTCGTACTGCCCTTGGAATTGAGCCAGCTCAGTCGCGTACTCGGCCTCTCGCATAGTTCGTCTTCCATCACTTCGGCGCTGCATCAGCACCGTGCGGACCAGAAGCCGCTTGAGCCATTGCTCGAAACGGCCTTGCTCCCGGTAGTGATTGAGCGCGCGCGGCAATCCGGCGAACAGATCGTGCAGGGCGTCCTCGGCATCCGCCCTACTGAGCGTTAAACGGTACGCCAGGGCGAACAGCGGCGGGCCTGCAACGCGATAGAGCGCCTCCAGCGCCTCCGTCGAGTCGCTGCGGATCCGCTCGGGCAGCCCATCGGGAAGCGGCGTCCTCACGCGAGTGAGGTCATCATTCAGAAAGAAAAATGCCGCCGGGGCGCCTGATGTTACGCCCTGGCGGCAAAGAGTTTGGCGCAGCTCAGGTCAGGGTACGGCGGAAGACCCACAGCTCCCATCCGCGGCCCGCACGGTCGGATACTTGATCCCCAGCTGCTCGAGATAGCTCTTGTATTTCTTGGGGTCGTAGTAGAACGGCCGCATCTGCTCGCGGTACTTCTCGAGAATACCCTTATTCAGCTCGATCGCGGGACGGTCCTGGGGCCGGATCAGGGGCTGATACTTGGTGTCCTTGGTCTGCACGTTGGTGAAATAGTCTTTGGCGTCCTGCACCAGCTTCGGGGTGAGCAGGATGTCGAGCATCGTCATCGCCATCGCCTTGGCTCCCGCGCTGGCACCCTTGTGCGCCACGGGAGTCGCCATCGCGATGGCGTCGGTCCAGTTGTGGCCGGGCAGCCCGGGAATGTTCGAGGGGAAACGCAGCGTCACGGTGGGCACGGTCCAGGTCACGTCACCGATATCGTCCGAGCCGCCGCCGCGCTTCTGCTCTTCCGGCACC
>DASYPD010000119.1:0-9372 GCA_036007005.1 Gemmatimonadales bacterium | reverse complement strand
GGCAAGGTCGCGCTGGTCACCGGAGGAGATTCCGGCATCGGGCGTGCCGTGGCGGTGCTGTTTGCGCGCGAGGGAGCCGATGTCGGAGTACTACACCTGCCGGAGGAAGAGCGGGACGCGCAGGAAACCAAGCGCGCGGTTGAAGCCGAGGGCCGCAGCTGCCTGCTGGTGGAAGGCGATCTGACGGCGACGGAGAATTGCGAGAAGTGCGTGGAGGCCGTGGTACATGAATTCGGCCATCTCGACATTCTGGTGAACAACGCGGCCTACCAGCAGCACCAGCAATCGCTCGAGGACATTACCGACGAGCAGTGGGAGCGCACCTTCCGCACCAATATCTTCGGCTATTTCGCGATGGCGCGGGCTGCCCTGCCTTACCTCAAGCGCGGTGGCGCGATCATCAATACCGGCTCGATCACGGGCCTCGAGGGGAGCCAGCAGCTCATCGACTATTCCGCCAGCAAAGGCGCGATCCACGCCTTCACGAAAGCGCTCGCGCAGAACCTGGTGGAGCGCGGCATCCGGGTGAACTGCGTCTCGCCGGGACCCGTCTGGACTCCCCTCAACGTGGCCGACAAAGACCCCAGGGAGGCCGCCCGGCACGGCGCCGACACCCCGATGAAGCGGCCGGCGCAACCGGAAGAGGTGGCGCCGGCCTTCGTCTTCTTCGCCTCGGAGGCCGATTCCGGCTACATCACGGGCGAGGTGCTGACGCTGCTGGGGGGTGAGACCACGGCTGCTTAAGGTCGGCCGGGCAGTCGGTCAGGATCCGAGGGCGGCCGTCATCGAGCGCGAGAGCTGTTGCCTGGCCTTCAGCAAACCAGCCCACGGATCGTGTTTGCGGCGGCGCATGAGCGCGAGCGCACTTTCGACGCTGTATTGATCGCCGCTGCGCACTGTGCCGAGCTCTTCCCAGGAAACCGGCATGGAAACCGGCGCTCCCTCTCTCGCCCGGCTCGACCAGGGGGCGATCGCGGTGGCACCTCGCGTGTTGCGCAGCCAGTCGATGAAGATCTTTCCCTCCCGCTCGGCCTTGCTGGCCCTGGCGAGGTAGCGCTCCGGCGCCTCCCGCGCGATCCGGTAGCCGACGGCGCGGGCGAACGCGGTCACCTCGTCCCAGCTCGAGCGCCGCGCAATCGGCACCACCACGTGCATTCCCTTCCCGCCGGTCGTCTTGAGCCAGCTTTCCAGCTCCAGGGTGCGCAATAGCTCTCCCAGCATCCGGGTGGCTTCGCGGACGCGCGCCCAGGACACTCCGGGGGCCGGATCGAGGTCGAACACGATTCGGTCGGGCGATTCCACCGCGTCGGCGCGCGACCCCCAGAGGTGGATCTCGAGCACCCCGTTCTGCACCAGGGACACCAGCCCCGCGGCGTCGGAGATCACGGTATAGGGGCGCTTCACGCCATCGCCCTCCTGGATAGCCACCGTCTTGACCGCTTTGGGCAGATAGCTCTTCCAATGCTTCTGATAAAAGCAGGCCTGCTGTCGTCCCCCCGGGCAGCGCACCAGCGCGAAGGGCCGGCCCGCCACGTGGGGCAGCATCCAGGGCGCGATGGCTTCGTAGTATCGGGCCAGGTCTTCCTTGGTGAGGCCCTGTTCCGGATAGAGCACCCGCCCGGGATTGCTGAGCTCGATCCCCGCGATGATCATCTAGGCCGGCAACTCCCGCCGCACTTCGCGCGCGGCCTTGTCCTCCCGAATCCCCATGAAGGAGGGGTGCCGGAGCCGGCCGTCGTCGGTCCATTCGGTAAACTCGACCTCGACCACCAGGCGCGGCTCGACCCAGTGCGCGGAGGCTAACCCGCGAAGCGTCTTGCCCCGGACCGGCGCATCCGCCCGCCGCAGCGGCTCGAGGGCGGCGCGGAGGGTGCGCAGCATGGCCTCGTTCATGCCGGTGCCCACCTTGCCGGCGTACTGCAGCTCCCCCGCTGCCGAATACACGCCCAGGAGCAGCGCGCCGATGCCCTGGCGTCCCCCGCGCGGATCGGTGAAGCCGATCACGATGAGCTCCTGGCGGTTCAGGCACTTGGTCTTGAGCCAGCTCCGGCTGCGCCCGCTCTGGTAGCTCAGATCGCGCCGTTTCGAGACGATGCCCTCGAGTCCCATCTTGCAGGCTTTCGCCAGCACTGTGGCACCGCTCGCCGCGACGTGGTCGGAGTAGCGCAGGGTGCCACGCCGATCATGCCGGCGGCCCTTGAGCAGCCTGGCGAGCCGGCGCTTGCGGTCCTCGAGCGGCAGCGGGCGCAGGTCCTCGTGGTCGAGCCGGAGGAGATCGAAGGCGTAGTACACCACCTGTCGCGCGGCTTCCCCCAGGAGCGATTGCTGCAGCGCCTGGAAAGACGAGCGTCCATCGGGAAGCAGCGCCACCACCTCGCCGTCCAGGATCGCCTGCGCAGCCGGGAGCCCTGCGGCCAGTTCGGCGACGCGCGGAAAGCGCGCGGTCCAGTCGAGCCCGCGCCGGGTCAACAGCCGCGCGCGTCCTCCGGCGATGAGGCATTCCATCCGATAGCCGTCGAATTTCACCTCGTGCAGCCACTCCTTCCCGGCGGGCGGCTCGCTCACCAGCGTCGCCAGCTGGGGCGCGATGAAAGAGAGGCGACTGCTACTTCGCGCGGGCACGGGCCGCTGCGCGAGGCCGCTCGGAGCGCTTGATCAGGAGCCAGTTGTGCTTGGTTTTCTTGCCCGGTTCGTCGCGCATGCGGACCAGGGTCCAGGCCCCTTTGAGTTTTTTCCCCGAGAGCGTGAAATCGAGACTGCCCTTCCCGAGCGCGGCGCGCGGGTCGTCCTCCGTATCCCAGATGCCCCGGTCCCACAGAAAGACTTCGCCGGCGCCGTAGTGGCCTTCCGGAATGATGCCTTCGAACGAGCCGTACTCCAGCGGATGGTCTTCCACTTCGACGGCCAGCCGACGCTCACCCGGCACCGTGCTGGGTCCCTTGGGGATGGCCCAGCTCTTGAGCACTCCGTCGAGCTCCAGCCGGAAATCGTAGTGCTCCCGGGAGGCGAAGTGGTGCTGGATCACGAAGCTGCGGCGCTTACGGCCACGAGCGACCTTCCCGGCCGGCTCCTCAGTAACCCGGAAGTCGCGCTTCTTCCGGTATTCCCGGAGTCCCATTCACGCGCTCTTCCGGTGCGCCGCCGCGCGGGTTCGCGCCGCGGGTCGCTTCGGCTTCGTTCTTGGCCGACTGCGCGAGGCCAGGCTCCGCTTGAGCGCCGCGGTGAGATCGAGCACCCTGCTTTCCTCCGGCTCCGGCGCGGCCCGCGCCTTGCGACCCCCGCCGCGCGCGCGCTCCTTCACCAGCTTGAGGATGTCCTTCTTGTAGCTGTCGGAGAATTCCTTGGGGTTCCATTCCATCGCCATCGTTTTCATCAGCTGTTCGGCCATCGCGAGTTCCTGCGGCCGCAGGGTCTTGCTCGCTTCCTTAGCCGCCGTGATTTCCTCGGATTTGAAGTCGCGCAGCTCATCCCGGTATCGCAGCAAGTGCACGATCAGCACCCCCTCGTAGGGGTAGACCGCCGCGACGTACTGGCGGGTCCGGATCACGATCTGCGCGATGGCAACCTGCCCGCTCTTGCGCAGCGATTCCCGCAGCAGCGCGTAGGCTTTCTCGCTGCCTTTGAGCGGCGATACGTAGTACGGCTTGGCGTAGTAGATCAAGTCGACGGCGTCGTGCGGCACGAAGCCGACGATGTCCACGGCCTGCGAGGACTTCGGGTTGGCCGCCTTGATATCCGCATCGGTGAGCTCGACATACTCATCCTTGGCGACCGGGTAGCCCTTCACGATGTCTTGCTGCGGCACTTCCTCGCCGGTGGCCTCGTTGACCTTCTTGTAGCGGATGCGGGCATGGTCCCGCTTGTCGAGCAAATCGAGATCCAGCCGCTCCGCCGACGCTTCGGCCGTGAAGAGCTCGATCCCGATACTCACCAGCCCGAAGCCGAGCGTCCCTTTCCAGATCCCCCGTGCCATGGTTCCTCGCTAGCGCGCGCTCCGCTTGCCGCCTCGCTTGGTTTGGCGCGGAGCCGATCCCCCGCGGTGCTCGATCGGGTGCTTTGCCATTGCGCGCGGATCGGTACTGGCCTCCATCGGAACGATGTGCGGCCGGCGTTTCGAAGCGACCGTGGTCTTCTCGCGTCTGGGCATAAGGACCTCCTGTATGGAGAGGGACGCGACCCGGCGGCATTCTCGCACTGGGCTACGGAGCCACCGGCATCTGGCTGAAGGTACCTGCGGCTCGACTTGATTCCACTCACTCCCCTCTTGACCAAATCCGCCTGGAGCGTTATCGTAGGCCCACATAGCGGCCGGGATTGATTCCGGCCACCTTATCGCGAGGGCGCAGGCGGCCCGCGAGATGGAGGCGTGATCGGGCTCCCCACGGAGCAACTGATCACGCCTCTCGGTTTTTTGATCACGGGGGAGGCAGACGGCGTGAGAACCAGCCACGCGGGGAGGATGGGATGAATTGGGACCGCATCGAAGGAAATTGGCGCGAGTTCAAGGGGAAAGTGAAGGAGCGCTGGGGCAAACTGACGGACGACGATCTGGACGTCATCGCCGGAAAGCGCGAACAGCTCATCGGCGTGCTGCAACAGCGGTACGGCTACGCCCGCGACGCGCTCGAGCGGGAGGTGCACGATTTCGAAAACCGGCTGGACCGAGAGGTGCAGGAGACGCCCCGGTGAACGTCCTCCCGAGTGGAGGCGAGAAGTCGGGACGGCGCTGGAGGTACCTCATCCTCGCGGCAGTCGCCGGGTTTGTGGGACGCGGTGAGTTGGACGCGTCTCCTGCATCGATCATCAGGATCCTGCTCGCCCTCTTCGTGATGGTGTTCGTCGTCACGCTGGGTTTCAGCGTACTGAGCGAATCCGGCTCAAGTGAGCCCGCGGCTGATCCAGCGCTTTCTGAGGCGCAGCAGGGGAACCATGAAGCGGTATTTGGGAGCCCGTGAGCAATTGCTTGGATTCCGGAAGGTGGCGGTGCCGAGCCCGGTGGCACCGGCGCCGCGCCATCCCATCAGCACGGTTCCCGCTTCGGAGCGTCAGCTTCACTTGAGTATGATCCCGGGGCGGAAGGCAGAGCAGCCCCCCGCTCCGGCCGCATCGTTGCAGCTCTGCGTGGTCCAAGCCCCGAATGGAGCCGTCTATCCGCTCATTCTCGGGGAGAATCGCCGCCGCAGGCCATGGCTCGCATTGCCCGCGCGCCTCCTGGTCAGCCTGAGAGCGCAGCTGCAGCGGCTCGGAGCCTTGGTGAAGTCACGCAGGTGGCTGCGGCCCCTGCTCTCCGCTACTCCGCCGCTCGGCGAAAAAACGCTTTAGCAGCTCCCCCGCCTCTTCGGCAAGGACCCCCGCAAGCACCTCCGGACGGTGATTCAGGGCTGGATGGCGGAGCAAATCCCCGAGCGAGCCCGCCATTCCCGCTTTCGGATCGCACGCACCATAGACCACCCGTCCCACCTTGGTGAGCACGATCGCCCCGGCGCACTGCGCGCAGGGCTCCAGGGTGAGATACAGTGTCGCGTCCGGAAGAAGGTCACGGCCGCGGCCGGCGAGCGCGCGCTGCAGCGCCAGCAACTCGGCGTGCGCGGTGGGATCGTGGCGGCTGACGCACTCGTTGTGGGCCTGACCGAGCAGCACGTTCCCCGACAGGACCACCGCGCCGACCGGCACTTCCCCCCGGGCAGCCGCTTCCCCCGCGAGGGCGAGAGCGGCGCGCATCCCCGCCAGGTCGCGCTCGGAAACCGGCGGTCTAGCTGCCACGCGCGCTGGCGGCAGGGATTCCCTCGCGGGTAAAGCGCAGGTGATCGTCCTCGCGCTCGGCGATGATGGTGTCGCCGGAGCCGAATCTGCCCTCCAGCACGGCCATCGCCACCGGGTTCTGCAGCATGCGTTGAATCACGCGTTTGAGCGGGCGGGCGCCGTAGACCGGATCGTAGCCGCGCTCCGCCAGCAGCTCGCGCGCCTCCGGCGTGAGCTTGAGGACCAGGTGGCGCTCCGCGAGCAACCGGTCGAGGCGGGCGATCTGCAAAGCTACGATCTGGTCGAGGTCCTCCCGCGAGAGCGGCCGGAACACCACGATATCGTCCACCCGATTCAGGAATTCGGGCCGGAAGTGATTGCGCAACTCGGCCCTCACCCGCTCTTCCACCGCCTCCCACTCCCGACCCATACTCTCGACGATCAGGTGACCGCCGAGGTTCGACGTCATGATCAGCACGGTATTCCGGAAATCCACCACGCGTCCCTGGCTGTCGGTCAAGCGGCCGTCATCGAGGATCTGCAGCAGGATGTTGAAGACATCGGGGTGCGCTTTCTCGATCTCGTCGAACAGCACCACGCTGTAGGGGCGCCGTCGCACGGCTTCGGTGAGCTGCCCGCCTTCCTCGTAGCCCACATAACCCGGTGGCGCGCCGATCATTCGCGCGACCGAGTGTTTCTCCATGTACTCCGACATATCGAGCCGCACCATCGCACGCTCGTCGTCGAAGAGGAACTCCGCCAGCGCACGCGCGGTCTCGGTCTTGCCGACGCCGGTCGGCCCGAGGAAAATGAACGACCCGGTCGGGCGGTTGGGGTCCTGAAGACCGGCGCGGCTCCGCCGAACGGCATTCGCCACCGCGGCCACCGCTTCCTGCTGCCCCACGACGCGACGGCCGAGCTCCGCTTCCAGCCGAGTCAGGCGTTCGCGGTCGGACTCCAGCATCTTGGACACCGGAATACCGGTCCATTTGGCCACGATCTCCGCGATGTCCTCCGCGTCCACCTCTTCTTTGAGATACTTGGCCTGTTTCTGGATCTCGACCAGGCGGGTCTCTTCCTCGCTGATCGCCTTTTCGAGCTGCGGAATCTTCCCATAGCGCAATTCGGCGGCTTTCTGCAGGTCGCCCCGGCGAGAGGCCTGCTCCACCTCCTGCTTGAGCTGCTCGACTTCGGCCTTCTTGGCCTGCAGCGAATGAATCGCGGCCTTCTCGGCCTGCCACTGCGCCTTCATCGCCCCGGATTTTTCCTTGAGCGCGGAAATCTCCTGCTCCACCGCGGCGCAGCGCTCCCGGCCCGCCTTGTCCTTTTCCTTGAGCAGCGCCTGGCGCTGGATTTCGAGCTGCAGGATGCGGCGCTCCACTGCATCGATTTCCTGGGGCAGCGAGTCGATTTCAATGCGAAGCCGGCTGGCCGCCTCGTCAACCAGATCGATGGCCTTGTCGGGCAGGAAGCGGTCGCCGATGTAGCGATCAGAAAGCTGGGCCGCCGCCACTAGAGCATTGTCGGTGATCCGCACTCCGTGGTGCACCTCGTAGCGCTCCTTGAGCCCGCGCAGAATGGCGATGGTATCCTCGACGCTCGGCGCGCCGACGAAGATGGGCTGAAAGCGGCGCTCCAGCGCAGCATCCTTCTCCACGTGCTTGCGGTACTCATCCAGCGTGGTGGCGCCGACCACGTGCAGCTCACCGCGGGCCAGCGCGGGCTTGAGCATGTTGCTGGCATCGATCGCACCCTCGGCGGCACCCGCGCCGACGATCGTATGCAGCTCGTCAATGAAGACGATGTAGCGCCCCTCCGCGGCGACGAGCTCCTTCATCACCGCCTTGAGGCGCTCCTCGAATTCACCCCGATATTTGGCGCCGGCGAGCAGCAGCCCGAGATCGAGCGCCACGATCTCTTTGTCACGTAGTGACTCGGGGACATCGCCGTTGACGATGCGCTGGGCGAGGCCCTCGACGATGGCGGTCTTTCCGACGCCCGGCTCGCCGATCAGTACCGGATTGTTCTTGGTGCGGCGAGAAAGGACCTGCATCACCCGGCGGACTTCCTCATCGCGGCCAATCACGGGATCGAGCTTCCCGCTGCGGGCCGCCGCGGTCAGGTTGCGGGTGAATCGCTCCAGCGCCTGATACTTCTCTTCGGGAGCCTGGTCGGTCACCCGGTGGGAGCCGCGCACCGCCTCGAGCGCAGCGCGGAGATCTTTGGCGGAGAGCTCGAACGAGCTGAGCAACGCCCGCGCGGTGGTCCCCTTCTCCTCCGCCAGGCTGATGAGGAGGTGCTCCGTGGAGACATAGGCGTCGCCGAGATCCTTGGCTTCCTGCTCGGCGCGATCGAAGACCCGGTTGAGCTCCCGGCTATAGGTCTGCGACGCCGTCCCGCCTTCCTGCGTGGGGAACTTGGCGATCTCGCGATCGGTGGCCTCTCGCAGAGCGGCGACATTGAGGCCGGCCTTCTGGAGCAACGGCTGCACCACGCCCTCGTCCTGTCCCAGGAGAGCGGCAAACAGATGAGCGTCATTGATAACGGGGTTGCCTCGCTCCGCCGCGAGCGCGGCGGCGTCGCGGAAGGCTTCCTGGGCTTTGATGGTGAGGCGTTCAGGTCTGACCATTGGTCCTCGCTTCAGCTACTAGCTATCTGCTCCCAGCTAGGGCAATCAGCGGGCCCCGAATATATGCCGAACTGACACACGATCCTGCCGATCAGACTTATGCCAACACTCTTTGATCGCCGACTCGGCGGGTCACGCCTGAACGGTCGGCCCATTCGAGCAGCGGGATCAGGTACTTCCGGCTCAGGTGCAGACGGTCCCGAAGACCTGAGGGCGTAATAGTCTGCTCTGCAGCGAGCTCTCGCACCGCCTGGACAAAGCGCTCGAGGGCTCCATGGGAAAAATACCGATCGCTCTCCACCTGAATAATCCTGCCCTGCTGGGCGGCGTGCCGTAGTTGCGGGAGCAGCCCCGACTGGCCCAGCTGGTGCTCGAGCTCCCTGATCGAGGGCGGTTCCAACCCGGCCTGCTCCAGCGCCGCAACCACCCTCGCTGTCAGCTCCTCGCCACCGGTCACACGCGGGACGAATCGAGGCAAAGCGGCTGCCCCCTCGAACAGCTTGAGCTCTCCTTCCCGGACCATGGCTTCCAGCACCGCGTTAACGACCTCCGGAGGCCCCTTGAGGCTCCGCCTCAGGGTCTCGAGCGAGAGACCAGCCTCTGCCGGGCTCCTTCCGTGAAAGGCCTCGAGCGCCCCTAGGGCGGCCGTCCGGAGGGTGAGCGGGAGCTCGGCCGGCAGATAGCGTCCAGCGATCAGGGTGATTCCAGCGAGCTTTCCCTCCAATGGTTCGCCGAGGAGGATGGGCATGTCAGCAGCCGGGATGCCGGCAGGCCGTCTCAGTACCAAGGCCGCGGCACGGCGCAAAGGGTCTGCCGCTGCCAAGGCTTCCGGCCAGAGAGCGCGGCGCGGCGGCAGTGGATCCAGCACCCGACCGCCCCCAATGGTGAGCAGGGGCGAATAGCTCCGCAGAACGAAACGATCGTTGCCTCGCGCGACGAGCGGGCTTTCGAGGGCGAGTCGCGCCATCCCTCGACCACCCGGAACGATCTCTTCCCGAGGA
>DASYPD010000118.1:0-1894 GCA_036007005.1 Gemmatimonadales bacterium | reverse complement strand
CGATTTAGGGAACGGGTTGGGCCGCTGGAATACCATCCCGATCTTCTGGCGCAGCGCGACCAGATCCATCCCCGACTCGAAGATCGACTGGCCGTGAACCTTGATCTCTCCCGCGTAGTGGGCGTCCGGGATCAGGTCGTTGAGCCGGTTGATCGAGCGAAGGAAGGTGGACTTCCCGCAGCCGGATGGTCCGATGATCGCCGTGACCGAGCGGGCCGGAATCGTGAAGCTGATGTCCTTGAGCGCGTTCCGCGGGCCGTAGTAGAAAGAAAAGTCGCGAACCTCGATGGTACCCCCGACTCCTGATTCCCTACTCCCGACTCCCGACTCCCTACTCCCTACGGTGACCGTCATCCGAACCGTCCGGTCACGTATGCTTCGGTGCGGGGCTGGCTCGGCGCGGTGAAGAGCTGCCGGGTCGGTCCCGTCTCCACCAGCTCGCCGAGGTAGAAGAACGACGTGGTGTCGGACACCCGGGCCGCTTGCTGCATGTTGTGGGTGACGATGATGATCGTGAACTTCTCCTTGAGCGTGAACAACAGCTCCTCGATCCGCTGGGTCCCCTGCGGATCGAGCGAGGCGGTGGGCTCGTCCAGCAGGACGACCTCGGGCGCCGGCGCGACTGTGCGCGCCACGCAGAGCCGCTGTTGCTGCCCGCCCGACAATGCGATCGCGCTGGACTGGAGGCGGTCCTTCACTTCCTCCCAGAGCGCCGCCACCGTCAGCGCCTGTTGCACCTTTTCGTCGAGCAGCTTGCGCGCGATCCCGCCGTCCAGCCGGAGTCCCGCGGCAACGTTGTCATAGATGGACATCGTGGGAAACACCGTGGGCCGCTGAAAGACCATGCCCACTTTGCGCCGCAGGCGCCGCAGATCGACCCGCGAAGCATACACATCTTCGCCGTCGAGCAGCACGCCTCCCTCGGCGCGCGCGCCCGGGGTTTCCTCGTGCATCCGGTTGAGCGTGCGCAGGAAGGTGGTCTTCCCGCACCCCGAGGGTCCGATCAGGGCGTGAATCTGATTCGGCGCGAAGCTGACCGAGACGTCCCGCACGGCGGCGGTTGACTCATAGAATGCCGTCAGGCCCACGGTCTCGAGGCGGGGGCGGACCGGCTCAGCCTGGGGCATCGAAGCGGCGCCGGGTGGCGAGTCGGGTCGCGAGGCTGAGAACCAGGACGACCAGGATGAGGACGAGGGCTGTAGCCCAGGCCAGGCGGTGCCAGTCGTCATAGGGGCCGGTGGCATAGGTGTACACGACCAGAGGAAGCGCAGCCATGGGCTGCGCCAGATTGGTGCTCAGGAAAGCGCTGCCGAGCGCGGTAAAGAGCAGTGGAGCCGTTTCTCCTGCAATCCGCGCGACCGCCAGCAGCACGCCGGTCACAATGCCCGGCATGCAGGTTCGCACCACGATCCCGAGGCTGGTCCGCCAGCGCGGGTAGCCCAGCGCCAGGGCGGCTTCCCGCAGCGAGTGAGGCACCAGCTTGATCATTTCTTCGGTGGTCCGCATTACCATCGGAACCATGAGCACGGCGAGCGCGGCGCTTCCCGCGAAGCCGGAAAAGTGACCCTGCTTGGCCACGATCCAGGTCCATGCAAACACGCCCACCACGATGGAGGGCGTGCCGTTCAGCACGTCGGCGATGAACCGCGTGGCCTTCCCCAGCCGGCTGGCCGGCCACTCGGCCACGAAAATCCCGGCTCCGATCCCGATCGGCAGGCCGATGAGACACGCGGCACCGACCATCAGCAGAGTTCCTACGATGGCGTGCGAGACACCTCCGCCGCTTTCCCCGGCCGGAACCGGCAGCTGAGTGAAGAAGGCCAGGTTGATGCTGCTCGCGCCTTTGATCACCACTGTGGAGAGGATGACCAGGAGCGGCAACACCGACAGCACC
>DASYPD010000117.1:0-3286 GCA_036007005.1 Gemmatimonadales bacterium | reverse complement strand
TGCCGAGACCTCTGGGACCGAGAAGGTGAGGTTTTCGCGCCCGGGTCCGTCAGCCGACTGGCGCAGATACATCAGCCGGTCGCCGTCCCGGTGAGGCAGCGGCTTGAGCAGTAGTCCACGCACTACGCTGAAGATGGCGGTATTGGCGCCGATGCCGAGCGCGAGGGTCAGCACGGCGACGAGGGTGAACGCCGGGCTGCGGCGCAGGGCGCGCAGGGCATAGCCGAAATTCTGCCAGAGCGATTGCATGCGAAGGGCTCCGAGCGGAAACGTCATGCGGCGGGAGCGGCGCAGCCGGCTCATGCCGCGGGTGACGGCGAGACCGAGGCGTTCCAGCGCGCCGGACGGCGGCCTGGCGGCCGCGCTCACCGCGGCGGAGAACTCGGCCGGGGTGGCGGGGCGCTGATCCGGTTTGAGCGCCATGCCCTGCTCCACCGCCCGATCGAGGAGCGGCGGGACTTCCGGAGCAAACTCGCGAATCGACGGTGGTGGGGCGATGAAGCGGCGCGAGACAATCGCCTGAGTAGTGGGTCCCTCGAAGGGCGGGCGTCCCGAAAGCATTTCGTACACCACGCAGGCCAGGCTGTACACGTCGGAGCGCGTGTCCAGCTCCTTCTCGCCGCTCGCCTGCTCGGGACTCACGTAGGCCGGCGTCCCCGCCGAGAAATCGAGCTCCCGGCGCGCGATCCAGGGAAGCACCTCGGTGTGGAGCTTGCGAGCGACCCCGAAATCCATGACATAGGCGTGGGTCCCGTCGAGCAGAATGTTCTCCGGCTTGACGTCGCAATGGAGCACCCGCTGCTCGTGGGCGTGCTGGAGGGCCGCCGCGATCCCCCTGGTGAGCGCGACAGCCTCCTCACCGGGCAGCCGGATGGCCGACTGGAGCCGGGCTCGCAGCGAGCCGCCCCGAATGTAGGGCATCACGTAGAAGGGATGCCCGGCCGCTTCGCCGGAGTCGTGCAGTGGAAGAATGTGCGGGTGCTGGAGCTGGGCGACCGTGGCGATCTCGCGGAGGAACTGGCTCACCCCGATTCCGGTCACCGCCTCGGGAGAGATGACCTTCACGGCGACGACCCGGCCGTGGCGCGTGTCCCGGGCGAGGTAGACCGCGCCCATGCCACCCTGGCCCAGCTCCGTATCGATCAGATAGCGATCGCCGATGGCGCGACGGAAATCGGTATCGGCCCAGGACGGGATCCCGCTCTCGATCTCGAAGAGCTCCTCGAAGGTCAGGCCAAGCACCTCGAGCATCCGCTCCCGCGTCTTGGGAGAGGGGTAGAGATGCTTGCCGTTGACGATCTCGGACCAGTGGCCCCGGGACAACCCGAGCTTGATGGCCCAGTGATTCTGGCTCAGGGGACTCTGGGCCAGGAAGGCGAGGAGCCGTTGCTGGTTGAGGCGAACCCGCATGGCGGCGAAGCTACGAACGGGAGGGCCGGAGAGCTAGACCCATGAGCGAAAAAGTGTTCGTGATCGTTCGGTTCACGCCGCCCCGCGCACCTCGGCCGCGATGCGCCGAAGCTCCGGCAGAATCCTTCCCACCGCAACCGGCGCCGAGCCAGAGTCACCCAGGGCGAAATAGAGCGGTCGGTAGAGCGCATAGAGGCGCTCGTACACGGCATGCTCGGCGGGATCAGGCGCCACCTCGCGGAGGGGGGCGCAGAGGGCTCGCTGCGCCGCCTCGACCGAAGGGAACGTTCCCGCCGCACGGAAGGCAAAGATCGCCGCGCCCAGGCTGGTACTCGAGCGTTTCGGAATCAATACTGGGACACCCAGCACGTTCGCATACACGCGGTTGAGCGCCTCGCTCTTCTGCGGAATGCCGCCCCCCTGGATCACCCGTTTGACCGGTACCCCGTGCTCCGCCATCCGCTCGAGAATGATCCGGGTGTGGAACGCGGTTCCCTCGATCGCCGCGAACAGCTCGTCCTCCGCCGTGTGGTTGAGCAGCCAGCCGAAGGTGACCCCGCCGAGGTTCGGGTTGACCAGCACGGTGCGATCGCCGTTGTCCCAGGGGAAGCGGAGCAAGCCCGTCTGTCCCGCGCGGTAACGCCCTAGCCCGCCCGCGAGCT
Organism: Gemmatimonadales bacterium; assembly: GCA_036007005.1. Classification (GTDB taxonomy): domain Bacteria; phylum Gemmatimonadota; class Gemmatimonadetes; order Gemmatimonadales; family GWC2-71-9; genus JABFSM01. Next base: position 1,214 of record DASYPD010000117.1, on the reverse strand, counting down.
CCGCAACAGTCTTCCCGGCCCGTGCAGCGATCGCTTCGAAGAGAATCCCGACAGCCGAGAGTCCCGCCTCGATCCCGGCGAAGCTGGGATGGATCGAGCCCCGCACCACGCCGCTCACCCCCGGAATGCAAGAAGCCTCGGGTGCAATCGCCATGATGCAGGTACTGCTGCCCACCACATTCACGATGTCGCCCTCGGCGATCCCGGCTCCGATGGCATCCCAATGCGCATCGAGCGCGCCCACGGGAATGGGAATGCCCTCCCGCAGCCCGAGCCGAGCGGCCCAGGGGGCGCACAGGGTGCCTGCAAGATGCGCCGAGGTCCGGTAGCGGCCCCGCAGAAGAGCGGGGGCAGCCTCGAGCAGCGGATCGACTTTGTGAAGGAAATCAGCCGGCGGCAGCCCGCCGAGCTCGGGGTTCCACAGCCATTTGTGTCCCATCGCGCAGATGCTGCGGGGAAGCTGCTCGGGATCGCTGATGCCACAGAGCAGCGCGGCCACCAGGTCGCAGTGCTCCAGCGCGGCTACGGCGAGGTGGCGGCGTTCCGGGTTATGCCGCAGCCAATGGAGCAGCTTGGCGAAGCCCCATTCCGCCGAATAGGCTCCGCCGCACCAGGCAATCGCTCCGAGCCGCTCTTCCCTCGCGATCTCCGTAATGCGCGCCGCTTCCGCTTTGGCACGATGGTCGCACCAGAGGTAGTAATCGCCCAGCGGCAACAGCCCCTCGCCGACCACGATCACCGAGGAGCCGGTGGTATCGAGCGCGAGCGCTTGCACCGCCTTTCCCTCGAGCCGCGCCACCTGCAACGCCTCGCGCATCGCGGCGCCCAACGCGTCCATTTGGGCAGCGGAGGACTGCTCGGCGAAGTCGGGGTCCGCCGAGCGGTGCAGGGGAAGCTCGGCGAGGGCGCTGCCTAACACGCCAGCGGCGTGGTCCACCAGCGACACCCGCACGCTCTGGGTGCCGAAGTCCACGCCGGCGACGACGGTCATCCATTAACCCGCGGCATTCGCTGGGCCACCGGCGGCAGCGCGGGAAAATCGGTATAGGGCTGGTCCTGGTACCAGAAGGCGCAGGAATAGAAGTTGTCGGCCCGGTCATTGGCGTGGCCGTGCTCCATGGTGTGCTTGAGGTAGCTGTTGAAGGTCACCGGATTGTCGCCGTGGAAGCGGTACAGGCAGTAGCGTCCTCCGACCTTCTCGGCGCTCTGGATCA
>DASYPD010000116.1:0-9623 GCA_036007005.1 Gemmatimonadales bacterium | reverse complement strand
CTGACCGGCCTCAAGGAGTTCTCGGTGCTGGAGCGAACTTGGGCGCTGCCCACGTTCGAGATCCACGGGATTCGGGGCGGCTTCACGGGCGAGGGCGCCAAGACCGTCATCCCGGCCCAGGCAATGGCGAAAGTGAGCTTGCGGCTGGTCCCGGGCCATAGCTATCAGAAAGTCGGGAAATGGCTGGCCCGTGCCGTCAAGAAGCTGGCCCCAGGTTACGCGGAGGTGGAAGTCAAGCTGCTCCACGGCGGCGATCCGGTCCGCTGCGATGTGAGCCATCCCGCGTTCGCCATTCTCGACCAGGCCTTCGAGGCGGTCATTGGCAACCGCACGGTGCCTGCTCGGGCCGGGGGTTCGATTCCTATCGTGCCGGAGCTCCAGCGCGGCGGCGCGCCAGTATTGCTCACCGGGATCGGGCTGCCGGATGACGGGCTGCATTCACCCAACGAGAAGGTGAACCTGCAGCAGATCTGGGACGGGATCGAGGTCTTCGGAAAGTTCTTTCAACTGCTAGGAGCAGTGAGTAGTGAGTAGGGAGTAGTGAGTAGTAGCTTGCTCCCTACTCTCTACTCACTACCCACTACTCACTACTCACTACTCCCTACTCACTACTTTCCTCCTGCGCGGACCGCTTGTGCGACCCTGAGTAGCGCGCTTCCGTGCGGGCATGTAGCTCATCGACCCCCACCAACGCCCGGACCGAGGCGATGATCCCGGCCACCACGTCGTCCGCCCAATAGGGATCGGGGCGCTCGTTGAGGGGCAGGGCGCTGCCCTTGCTCTCCAGAAAACGAATCGCTGTTGCGATCCACTCGGCCTGCGCGCCCTCGGTGGTGGCCCATGATCCGGTGGAGTGGAGCTCGAGATCGGCCAGCTCCTGAAGCAGCGATTCGATGCCCTGGGTGACCGGAGCCGAGCGAAGCTGCTCAGCCGTCAGCGTCAACACGGCGGCGCGCTCAGTTTCCTGGGGCTCGGGGAGGGGAGCGAGATAGTGTCTCTGGTCCGCGACCATTTCCGCGAGCCGGACGCACACCGCGCGAATCGGGGGAGTCAGCGGGGCAGGCACATCTTTCGCCCAGCTCGCGGCCGCACGAAGGATGTCCGCGACCTTACCTTCCGCGAGCGATTCCAGCTTGCTGCGATCCGGCGCCTCCGCCATAAGAGCGGAAGATAAACTAGGGGGCCGGGGGCAGGGGATAGGGTTCTGTCCCGCCGCACGGTCGCCCTACCTCGCGAGTCCCCCTGGGAGCCGTGGCGATCTGGAGCTCGCTTCGCTGCATTCGCGCTGACGGTCGGAATTCGATCTCACGTTCAAAGACAGCCGCAAACGCCGCGACAACGGCGTGCTGTGCCTCACCCCAAAGGGAGCTGGCCGCTCCACCGCGCTGCTGCGCCACACTCGTCATCCTCACGCCCGCTATGCCGCAGGGCACGATGAAATCGAAGAGCGCGAGATCGGTAGTGACATTCAGGGCGAAGCCGTGCATCGTCACCCACTGCTTCACGTGAATCCCGATGCTCGCGATCTTGCAGCCTCCGGTCCACACGCCTGTCTTACCGGGATTCCGCTCGGCCGCGACGTCGAGGCGACCGAGTCCCCGAATCAGGCTCTCCTCGAGCTGGCGAAGGTACCAGTGCAGATCGCGCCGCCATCCGCCCAGGTCGAGAATCGGATAACCGACGAGCTGGCCCGGGGCGTGCAGGGTGACATCGCCGCCTCGTTCGACCTCGAAGATCTCCAGCCCTCGTCGCTCGAGCAGCTCGCGGGGCAGCGCAAGGCTGCCCGGCCGGGTGCTTCTGCCGAGCGTTACCACGGGCTCATGCTCCACGAGGAGCAGCAGATCTTCCCCGAGTTCACCGGCGGCCCGGCGGCGACAGAGGCTGCGCTGCAGCTCCAGCACCTCACCGTAGTGCCGCCGACCGAGCTCGATCGCGACGAGGGGAGCGTTCATGTCGGCTGCTCCACCCGGGACAGCCGCCATCCGATCAGCGCGCAGAGGGAGGCGCAAAGCGCGGCGAGGACCAGCAGACCCGCTCGGCCGAACGCGCGCTCCACGGGCCAGGTTACCAGCGCCATCACGAAAGACCCGCTGCCGGCAATGATGCCCAGCATGGCCTTGCGCCAGGGATTTCCCAGCGGGCCCAGCAGGGTCCAGGCGGCAATCCCCGCGGCGACCACCGCCCCGAGAGTGCCGATCAGCAAGACCGGCAACAATCCGGGGGTGAAGCCGCGCGGCCCCGGCGTGGCAACCGCGAGCCGGCTGCTCTGCAGCGCTCGAATACTCCACGTGACGAGGGCGAGGAGACCGGTGCCCAGGGCCACGCCGAAGCCCAGGGCGGCGAGGATTCTGCCGATCAAATGTGGATCACCCTTCCCATCGAATCGAGACACGCTTCGGCGATCGCTTCGGAGAGCGTGGGATGGGCGTGAATCGCGAGGTCGACCTCTTCAACCGTGTATTCGTTCTCGCGCGCCACGACCAGCTCGTGAATCATTTCGGACGCGTGGCTGGCTACGACGTGGGCACCGAGGATTTCGCCGTACTTCTTTTCGCGGATGATCTTGACGAACCCCTCGGTCTCCAGCGAGGCCCGCGCGCGGCCGTTCGCGCTGAGCGGAAAGCGGCCGACCTGATAGTCGAGCTTCTTCTCCTTGGCCTGATCTTCGGTGAGCCCGATGCTGGCCACCTCCGGATGGCAGTAGGTGACGCTGGGCACGTTGTCGTACTTGATCGGGTGCGGCTTCTGACCGGTGATAAGCTCCGCGACAAATACTCCTTCGCGGCTGCCCTTGTGCGCCAGCATCGGCGGGCCGGCCACATCCCCGATGCAGTAGACGCCGGGGGTGGTGGTCTCGAGCGTGGCGAGGTTTACCTTCACGAAGCCACGCTCCGTCAGCTGCACACCGGATTCTTTGAATCCCATGTCCTCGGTATTTACCGCGCGGCCCGCGGCCATGAGGACTTTCTCGACCGTCACCCGCTCCGCTTTACCGCCGACCTCGACCTCGAGAGTCACCTCTTTCGGACCGACGGTGGCTTGGAGCACTTTGGCTCCCGCCATCACAGTGATGCCGCGCTTCCGGTAGCTCTTGCTGAGCAGCTCGGAGACTTCCGCATCCTCGATCGGAAGGATACGGGGGAGCGCCTCGATCAGGGTGACCTTGCTGCCGAAGGCGTTGAAGATATCGGCGAACTCCGAGCCGACGGCGCCCGCGCCCACGATGGCGAGCGAGCCCGGCGCCTGCTCCAGAAAAAGAGCTTCATCCGAGCTGATGACGGTCGTCTGGTTGAGCTCGAGCCCGATCTGCGGGATGCCTTTGACCCGCGATCCGGTCGCGATGACCACCGCCGTCTTCGCGTCGTGCACCTCGTTGCCGACTTTCACTCTCTTGCCCGGCTGCAAAACGCCCTGACCCTTCAGCACCGTGACCTTGTGCTTCTTCAGCAGGAACTCCACGCCCTTGGAGTTCTGCTCGGAGACTTGGCGGGACCGCTGCATCGCGACGCCATAGTCGGCCGTCACGCCGGTGACCGCGATGCCGAGGGCTTTCGCATCATGGTTGATCAGATGGAGGGCATAGGCGCTGTGCAGCAGGGCCTTGGTCGGGATGCACCCGATGTTCACACAGACGCCGCCGAGTTTCTCTTTCTCGACGACCGCGGTGGCCAGACCGAGCTGAGCGGCGCGGATGGCGCAGACATAACCCGCCGGCCCGCCGCCGATGATGATGAGATCGAATGAGGCCACGTCTTGCTCCAGGAATCAGGGGATCAAGGAATCAGGGGAGCAGGAAATCAGGGCATCGGGGAATCAGGGCACCGGGGAATCAGATTCCCGGCTTCACCGATTCCCTGATTCCTTGATTCCCTGATCTCCGGACCTCGGCTACCACACCAATGCCAGCGGATTCTCCAGCAGCAGCTTCAAGGTCTGCAAGAACCTAGCCCCCGTCGCCCCGTCAATCACCCGGTGATCGCACGACAGCGTCATGCGCATGCGCCGCCGCACCTGCAGCTGGCCTGCCACCACCGCCGGTACCGCCGCGATGCTGCCCACCGCGAGGATGCCCGCCTCCGGCGGATTGATGATGGCTGTGAAGTGCTCGATGTCGAACATGCCGAGGTTCGAAACGGAAAAAGTGCTGCCGGTATATTCCTCGGCTGTCAGCTTACGGTCCCGCGCGCGCTTGGCGAGGTCGCGGGTTTCGCGCGAGAGTTCCCGCAACGATTTCGCGTCCGCGTGGCGGATGACCGGCGTGATCAGTCCGTCCTCGACGGCCACCGCCATGCCCAGATGGACCTCCTGCCAGACTCGAACATGATCGTCCTGCCACCAGGCGTTGCAGGCCGGGTGCTGGCGCAGCGCCGTCGCCACCGCCTTGAGCACGATATCGTTGAAGGAGATCTTGTCCTGCTCTCCGGCGGCCGCATTGAGCGCATCCCGCGCCTCGGCGACGCGTTCCATATCGACTTCGCTGGTGAGATAGAAGGTCGGAATCGGCCCGATCGACTGCGCCAGTCGTTTGGCGATGGTTTTGCGCAACTGGCTGAGCGGGATGTCCTCGTAAGCGGTAAGCGGTAAGCGGTGAGCAGTGAGTGGGATGGCACCGGGCTTCCCGCTCACCGCTAACCGCTCACCGCTGACCGCTTCCAGATCCCGCTTGACGACGCGACCTTCCGGCCCGCTTCCGCTGACCGCGGCCAGGTCGACGCCGCGTTCGCCCGCGATCTTCCGGGCCAGCGGGGACGCTTTGATACGGTCGGACGTTTGGACAGTCGGACGCTCGGAGGTCTCAGGCGGAGCCGGGCTCGGCCTTGCCGCCTCGCTTGGTGCCGATTGGGGTGAGGGACCCTGCGGTTGGGCTGTAACCGGTAACCGGTCACCGGTCACCGGTGACGTCGCTGCTCCGCCCCCGTCCACCGATTCCCCCGCTTGTCCGATCCACCCCACTGGCGAGGACACCGGCACTGTCGCACCCGCGGCGACCAGCTGCTTGAGCAACGTCCCGCCGGCCCGCGCCACCAGCTCCATGACCGCCTTGTCGGTTTCGACTTCGGCCAGCACGTCGCCGACGGCGACAGGATCGCCTTCGCGCTTCTTCCACTCTACCAGGCGGCCTTCCTCCATGGTGGGGGAAAGGGCCTCCATGACGATCTTCGTTGCCATTGGCGTATGGGCTATTGGCTATGGGCTATGGGCTATTGGTTGAAACGTCCGAATGGCAGTTGACCAATAGCCGATAGCCAATAGCCAATAGCCGTAACCTTAGACATACAAGACTCGCTTCGCGGCCGCCACCACCTTCGCTGGATCGGGCTTTGCCGCCTTCTCCAGCTGCTTGTTATACGGCATCGGCACGTCGGCGTTGGTGACCCGCAATACCGGTGCATCGAGCGAGTCGAAGGCATCCCGCTGAATGAGGTCGACCACCTGGGCCCCGACGCCCGCGAACGGCCAGCCCTCCTCGACCACCACGCAGCGGTTGGTCTTGCCCACCGACTCGAGCACGGCGTCGCGATCGAGCGGGCGAATGCTCCGCAGATCCAGCACCTCTGCGGCGATGTTCTCGCTGGCGAGCTGTTCCGCCGCTCTGAGCGCCACTCCCACCATCTTCCCATGGCACACGAGGGTCACGTCGCTGCCGGGTCGCTTCACTTCGGCCTGGCCGATCGGAGTGAGGTGCTCCCCGTCGGGTACCTCGCCCTTCGTGTTGTAGAGCATCTCCCCCTCGATGAAGACCACCGGATCGTCGTCGCGGATGGCACTCTTGAGCAGGCCCTTGGCGTCGGCCGGGGTTCCGGGAGTGAGCACTTTGAGTCCCGGGATGTGCGCGTACCAGCTCTCGAACGCCTGGGAGTGCTGCGCGCCGAGCTGTAGCGCGGAGCCGCCGGGCCCGCGGAAGACAATGGGACAGCTCAGCTGTCCGCCCGACATGTAGCGGAGCTTCGCCGCTCCGTTCACGATCTCGTCGATGGCGAGCAGCGCGAAGTTCCAAGTCATCATCTCGATGACCGGTCGCAGTCCGACCAGGGCGGCGCCGACGCCGATACCGGTGAATCCCAGCTCGGCGATCGGAGTATCCACCACCCGCCGGGCCCCGAATTCCTTGAGCAGCCCGCGGCTCACTTTATAGGCGCCGTCGTACTCCGCCACCTCTTCCCCCATGAGAAAGACGCGGTCGTCACGCTGCATCTCCTCGCGCAGCGCCTGGTTCAGGGCATCGCGATAGGTGATCACTGCCATGCGGTGACCCTCTTCGCGACTCCCTCATCGGCATATACATCCGTGTAGAGCTGCTCCGGCTCCGGATCCGGCGAATTCTCGGCGAACGCGTACGCATCCTCGACTTCCGCCTTCACCTGGGCATCCAGTGCCTCCCAGCTCGCGTCGTCGAGGGCACCGCCGTTGCGCATCCGCTCTGCGAGCAGCTTGATCGGATCGCGGCGGCGGTACTCCTCGACCTCGTCCTTCGTCCGGTAGGTTCCGTGTGCCGCATCCGACATGGAATGGCCGACATAGCGGTAAGTTCTGATCTCGAGCAACGTCGGCTGGGACTCCCGACGGGCTCGTTCGACCGCGCGGTCCATCGCGTCGCGCACGATGAGCACATCCTGCCCGTCCACTTCTTCCGCCGGCATGTCGTACGCCGCGCCCCGTACCGTGAGATTGCGCACTGCGCTCGCGCGCGATACCGCCGTGCCCATGCCGTAGCCGTTGTTCTCGCAGATGAAGATGGCAGGAAGCTCCCAGAGCGAGGCCATGTTCAGCGTCTCGTGGAAGGCGCCGATGTTGGCCGCGGCCTCGCCGAAGAAGCAGAGGCTCAGCTGATCGCCGCCGCGGTACTTGATCGCGAAGGCCGCCCCCGCGGCGATCGGGATGTGGCTCCCCACGATGCCGTGACCGCCCAGGAATCCCAGCTTGGCATCGAAGAGATGCATCGAGCCGCCCTTGCCGTGCGAGCACCCCGTCGCCTTGCCGAAGAGCTCCGCCATCACGGCCCGGGCGGTGGTTCCGCGCACCAGCGCCTGCCCATGCTCGCGATAGGCCGAGGTGATGTAGTCGTCCGGACGGAGCGCGGCGATCGCGCCCACCGCGACCGCTTCCTGTCCGATATAGAGGTGGCAGAATCCGCCGATCTTGCCGAGGCTGTACGCCTCGCCTGCCTTTTCCTCGAAATGGCGGATCAGCAGCATCTGGCGCAGATACTGGTGGTACGTGGCCGCCGTATCAGGATCGAGCTGAGTGCGCACCGGCGTGGTTGTCGTCGCCATCAGGCTGCTCCGCCCGCCGCCCCCGCGGCACGCGCCTGTTCCCAGGCATGATAGGAAGACCGGGTGAGCGGACTGGACTGGACATGATCGAAGCCCATCCGCAGCCCGAGCTCGCGGAGCTCCGCGAACTCTTCAGGGGTGTAGAAACGCGCCACCGGGAGATGGGTGGCGGAAGGACGCAGGTATTGGCCGAGGGTGAGGATGTTCACGTCGCTCTGGCGGAGATCGCGCATTGCCTGGAGCAGCTCGTCCCATTCTTCGCCCATCCCGAGGATCATACCCGACTTGGTCAGACCATCAGGGCGCACCCGGCGCGCCCGCGCCAGGAGTTCGAGGGCGCGATCGTAGCGGCCGCCGGGACGCGCCAGGCGATACAGCCGTTCCACGGTTTCCAGATTGTGATTGAGAATGGCCGGTCGCGCGTCGAGCACGATACGGAGCGCCGCTTCGGAGCCCTTAAAATCGGGGATCAGAACCTCGACAGTGGTTTGCGGCAGCCGTTGGCGGATCTCGTTGACGCAGCCGGCGAATGCCTCGGCGCCCCCGTTGGGCAGATCATCGCGATCCACCGACGTGATCACCACGTGCTGCAACGCCATTTCCGCGACGGCCTCCGCGAGGCGCACGGGCTCCAGCGGATCAAAGCTCTGCGGTGTCCCGTGGGCCACGGCGCAATAGGCGCAATTCCGGGTGCAGACATCGCCCAGGATCATGAAGGTGGCGGCCTGGTGCTCCCAGCATTCGCCGATGTTCGGGCAGCGGGCTTCTTCGCAAACGGTGTGCAGAGAGAGGCTGCGCATCAGCTGCTTGAGGCGCACGTAGTTGTCTCCCCCCGGAGCCTTCACCTTGATCCAGGAGGGCTTTCGCCCGGCGGCGGCCGTTGCCGGGATGGGTCGGCCGGTCCCCCCGCTGACAGGTGGTCGGGTCAACTGAACGAGCGGTGCCGCCAAGGAGACTCCTCAAGATGACAAAGCCCCCTAAGCTAAACCCGTCGCCCCCTTCGCGAACCGGCTCGGCCTCCCGGGGGATGCGCAGCTCGTCTCGGCTTATGGTTCCGCCAGCAAACGCTCGATGATGCGACGATAGTCCGCGACCTGCTTCAGGTGCTGGGCGCCGGCCGAAGGGCCGCGGAACCCGGCGTAGACCACCCGGATTCTGCCGTCTCGTCCCAGGAAGAGGGTCGTGGGATAGGCGGTAAACCCGTGCAGCTGCGGCAGCGACGCCGCAGTCTCCTCGACGACGCTGATGCCGGCCTGCAGCAGCGGCCACGGAATGCCGAACTTGTCGCGGAAGCGCCGGATTTGCGGGTTATCCCGGGCGCTGTCGCCGCTCACCTCATAACCCAGTCCGAGAATCTCCAAGCCGCGCGGGTGATATTCCCGGTACAGCTCCAGTAAGTGCGGCGTCGCCTCGTGACAGGTCACACACCAGCTTCCGAAAATATCGACCAGCACGACCTTGTCCTTGAAGCGCGGATCGTCCTGGGTGATGAGGCGCCCTTGCAGGTCGGGGAAGGCAAACCGGAAGGGCGTGAGGGTATCGGCCGAGGTGACCGCCGTCGGCGCGCTCAGATGGGGTGCTCCGCTGCTCCGGACTGCGACGTAAGGTGTCTGAGTCCGCAAACCGGCGTGAAATACTCCGCGGAGCGTATCGCCCCGCAGCCGGCCCGCGAGCACGTACACCGAATTCCCATCAAACCGCGCGACCGCAAAGCTGTCGCCCACCGCCTGGCCCCAGAACCCCCCCAGGTCACCGGTATTGGAGATCACCCCGGCCTCCAGTCCCCGCGCTCCATTCCGGAATACCAGGACGCGCGGGCTCTGCCGCTGATCGGTGCGGAACCAGGCATCCCATTCGCCGAGCAGGCCAGCCGGGCCGCTGCTTTCCGGCCAGCGGCCCCGGCTGGCCCGGAAGGGAATCGAGCGGGGACCGTTCCGGCCGACGTTGTGGTAAATGCCGACCAGCGAGTCCCCGCGTCTCACGGCGGAAATCGTCGCCTCGTAATCCGCGATGTCGAATTGGATACTGTCTCGCTGGAGCACGACGGTGGCGCGCGAATCGCAGCGCGAGCCGTTGCAGATGTCCGCGCTCAGCCCTCCGCTGTCGGACTGAATGCGAAGCTCAAAGGGCAACACCGTCCCAGCGAGATCGAGCGCGCCGCGCCAGCTCCCCGTCAGAGGCGCCTGGGACTCTGGGGCGAGCAGGAGCGGAAGCAGAAGCAGGATTCGGTGCATGTTCAAGGCTGGGAGCTCGGCTCGAAGCCGCCGCCCTGAGAGCGGTCCCCCGCGCGGATGGCGAGTAGCAGCGCGTTGCCGCGCCACGGTGCGGGACAAGGGTAGGCGGTGTTAT
>DASYPD010000115.1:0-1829 GCA_036007005.1 Gemmatimonadales bacterium | reverse complement strand
AGATGGGGTAGATCGCTTTGAGCAGGTGCGGCTCCGCTGCTCGTCCCGTCGCCAGCAGCGTGGCGTACAAGCCCAAAGTCATGAAGGAGCAGTTCACCAGCAGCGTGAGGCCGAGGCCGCAGAACTTTCCAAGCAGGAATTCGGCCCGTGTCAGAGGCTTCGCGAGGAGCGGGTGAAGCGAGCGCCGTTCGATCTCCTTGCTCACCAGGCCCACTCCCACGAAGATGGCGATCAGCGTCCCGAACAGCTCCATGGACGCGAGGCCGATGTCCTTGATGATCTTCTCGTCCTGTCGGATCGAGAGCTGCCGGAGGAGCAGTCCGGAGAGCGTCATCAGGATGGCGAAGAAGACGAGGTTGTAGAGCACGCGCTCGCGCACCGTCTCCCTGTAGGTCATGACCGCGACCGCGAGGATGCGGCTCAATCGCTGCCCCAGGTGCCGGCGGCGCTGCTGCCGCCGACCTTCTCGAGGAAGAGCTCCTCCAGGGACCTCCGCACCTGCTGCGCGAGCAGGATGCGGCCGCCGGCCGCCTCGATCGCGCCGATCACCGCCGCGAGATCCCCTTCGCCGACCTCCAGCCGCCATCGCTCGCCCACGGGTTGCCGGACCCGCACGATCGGCCCGATCCTGTCCAGAACGGCGGCGTCGACGCCGCTCACCAGGACCTCGAGATGCTCGACGTCGACCTTCAGGATCTCGTCCACCCGGCCGACTTGCACGACCCGACCATCGCGCAGGAGAGCCACCCTGTCGCACAGGGTCTCGGCATCCGAGAGGATGTGGGTGGAGAAGAACACGGTCTTGCCGCGCTCCTTCAGCTGCAGGATGACGTCGCGTACGAGGCGACGACCGATGGGGTCGAGGCCCGACATCGGCTCGTCGAGGAAGACGAGGGCCGGATCGTTCACCAGCGCCTGCGCCAGGCCGGCCCGCTGCAGCATTCCCTTGGAGAGTCGCCGCAGCGGCACATCGGCGGCGCGATCGAGATCGACCAACCGGAGCAGCTCCCGCGCGCGCTCACGGCGCGATCTGGCCGGAAGCGCGAAGAGCCGGCCGACATACTCCAGGTACTCGGTCGGGGTGAGGTAGTCGTAGAGGTAGGGGTTCTCGGGAAGGTAGCCCACGCTGTAGCGCCAGGACCGATCGGCCAGGGGCCGGCCGAGCACGAAGGCGGTCCCCGAATCCGGGAAGACGAGCTGCATGAGGATCTTCAGGGTGGTGGTCTTGCCCGCGCCGTTCGGGCCCAGATAGCCGAAGATCTCGCCCCGCGGGACGCTCAGCGAAACGTCTTCGAGCGCGGTCCGGCGGTATCGGTGGAGCAGCCCGGTGGGAAAAGCCTTCCTGAGGTTCCGGATCTCGACGGCATTCTCGCTCACCGGGTCAGGCGCGACGGGGAGCGCGAGCATGAGCGCACTCATCGCCGCTCAAGCTTACCAGCGGCTTACCCGTCGTTGTTCGATGTTGTTGCAGCCGGGGACGAGCGGTGTTCGCGTCGCGGGCGAAGGGCCGTCCGGCGTGGTGGAGTCTCGGGGTGGCCTGCAGGGGGGTTCCTTTTTCCCCCCTGCAGGTTCTGTAAGTGAGTTGGTGCAGTGCTACTGGATGATCCTGCACGTCGCCGGCAGCGAGCCAGCCGCGCAGACGACTGCGCCGGCAGCGTCGAAGCAGATACGGCCGCTCGCGTCGCCGCTGAAGCCCCGTACGCCGCTCTGGTTCTGGGCGGTCGGAGTCGCAAAATAGCAGAAGCCGTCGATAGAGCCCGTGTTCGGGTTACCGACTGCCGCGGGTCCCGACTGGAAGCCCCGGCCGTATCCCGACTTCGAGGTGAGAT
>DASYPD010000114.1:0-8682 GCA_036007005.1 Gemmatimonadales bacterium | reverse complement strand
GTCCGCCGATTTAGTCATTCCTAAGCTCTGTCCAGCACGCCGGTGGTGGTCCCGCCGGGTTCGTCCCTTGCTGGTAGTCACGGAAGTCGGGTCCGGACACCAGCGCGCGCGACGTTGGTCGCCGGCAGTCGATTCCACACGAACGCCAGCTCTTCGGGATCCGGGAACGGCAAGGCCCGGAAGAGCACGGCGTTGGCCACGCTGAAGATCGCCACAATGCTGCCGATCCCCAGCGCCAGCGTGAGCAGGATCACCGCCGTGAACAGCGGTCTCCGGGAGAGGGAGCGGATCGAGTACTTCGCGTCAAACAAGACCGACAGAGCCATGGCAATCCCGAGGTTGAGCGAAGGAGGCTGCGGAAACGTACGTTGGCGCGGTGAGGCAGTTTTCGCAATCGCGGCGGCCGACCGCATAGTATTGAAGCAGCCTCTTCCCCGCTGGAGCAGGTATGCTACGCCTCGCGCTACCCGTATTGATCGCGACCCAGGGCCCGCGGCCCGCCCCCGAGACTATCGTCCGCGCGGTGGACTCGCTCGCCACCCGCATTGTCGCCGCCAACCTCACGCCCGCGCTCGGCGTGGCGCTCGTCATGGATGGCAAGACCGTCTTCTCCAAGGCCTACGGCCTAGCCGATGTCGGCAAGCGGATTCCGGCGGACGCGCGCACACTCTGGTACCTGGCCTCGACCAGCAAGTCATACACCGGGTTCGGGATTTCTCTGCTGGCGCAGCAGGGCGTACTGCGCTTCGACCAGTCGATCGCGAGCCTGCTGCCCGGGACGACCTGGCATGCCGGCGTGGACCCCAACCAGCTCACCCTCGCCCAGTTCCTCTCGCACACCCATCACCTCAACGACAACGCGATCGTCCAGAGCGCGGCGTTCACGGGCGAGATCCCGGAGGCGCGCTGGCCCGAGCTGCTGCGCCTCGCCGAGCCCACCGGCAACACCGACCTGGTCTACAGCAACTTCGGCTACAACGTCGCGGCGATGGTGATCGATGCCAAGCGGAAGGAGGGCTGGCGCCGCTTTCTCGACAGCGCCGTCTACGCGCCGGCGGGGATGCGCGATACACACACTAAACTGTCGGGCCTGGATCCCCGGCGGATCGCGATGCCGCACACCCTCAAGGCCGACGGCTCCTTCAGCACGGCTCCTTTCTTCAAGACCGACGCCACCATGAACTCGGCGGGTGGTCACGTGGCGACGCTGCACGACCTGGCCCGCTGGATCGCCGTGCAGATGGACGACGGGATGCTCGACGGGAAACGCGTGTTTCCCGCCGAGGCGGTGGCGCTGAGCCATCGGATGATCGCGCCGCATACGGTGGCCCAGAGCAAGCGGTTCGCCTACTTCGATCGCGAAGGCTGGGGCGCGGGCTGGGACATCGGCAGCTACGAAGGCGAGCCGATGGTGAGCCGTTTCGGGAGCTACAGCACGACCCGCTCCCATGTCTCCATGCTGCCCCGGCGGCGGATCGGCGTGGTGGCGCAGGTCAACGGCTCGCCGGGCGCGGTCGCAACCGACCTGATCGCCGCGTACGCCTACGATCTCGAGGCGGGGAAGCCTAACGCGCGTGAGGTGATGGAACGCCGGTTTCAGGAGCTAGTCGCCCGGCTCGGCCCCGGGTTGCAGCGGATCGCGGCGAGCGAGTCGACGCGGGCCGCGCGGCAGCGGCCCCTCGAGCGTCCGCTGGGCGATTACGCGGGCTCCTACTTCAACGAGACCTACGGCACCGTGAGCTTCGAGCAGCGTAACGACGCCCTGGCCTTCCGCTGGGGCGCGCTATGGGGTCCGGTCGAGGTGTTCGATGCCGCCAAACACGTGCTCCGCATCGAGCTGGTGGGGAGCGGGAGCACGGTGACGTTCCGCTTCGATGGGCCCGGGCCGGCCAAGTCCCTGGAGCTCCAGGGGCAGACGTTCACCCGGAAGTAGGTGTGCTCGCGGGGCACCAGCCGCACTTTTCCGAGCCGCGCAGTCACGCTATGGTACACGCGGAACCACCGCGAGGACCTATCATGTCGGATACAATGGGAACCTTCCGCATCGATATCGAGCTCGAGAACCCTGCACGTCCGGGCGGCCGCGAGGCTGTTCGAGGTGTACTGGTGGACACGGGGGCGGAGCTGTCGTGGATTCCAGCGGCCATCCTGGACTCGCTCGGTATTGAGCGCCGCAAACGCTGGCGCTTCCGGCAGGCGAATGGGACTATTCTCGAGCGTTGGGCGGGCTGGGGCGTGATCTATGCTGCCGGAACGTCGACCACCGACGAAATCGTGTTCGGTGAACCGATGGATCTGGTACTGCTCGGCGCGAGGTCGCTGGAAGGAATGAACCTGCGGGTCGATCCATTCACCAAAGCTCTGGTGGATGCCGGCCCCGCTCCCGCCGCGGCCGGATGCTCAAATATCGGGTGACCGGTGCTCAAGGCGAAACTCTAGCCCATTTGACGCCTTTTGCCGTCCCAGCACGCATTGCTGGATACATTACATCTCGGATGAACATGCGACACACCACCCGCGCGGTCCTGCTCATTGCGGTTGCCCTCGTTCCGGCGAGCCGGACCACCAACGCCCAGTCGCTCAACCCTCCCTACCTGAGCTCGATGCCATCGGTCGACAAGGTCAAGAAGGCGATGCAGGTGAGCGACCCGAAGGAGACTGCCCTGCGGCAGATCGGCGCCTTCTGGCAATTGCAGGAAATCATCAAGGCGCTCTCGGGCCATCGCGAGTTCCGCGGGTACTTGCCCGATGAAAAGAAGCTTCTCGATGCGTACTGGACGGCTGAGTACTCGATCGCCGCGGCCGCGGACAGCGCGTTCCCGGCCGCCTACAAAGGGTTCAAGCACCTGAGCGAGTACACGCCGTACCGGCTGATGCGCACCGACCCTCGCTTCGGCGTCCTGGATCTCGATCTGTTTCACGCGGTGCTTACTCCCGCCATCCAGGCGCAGTACGACCAGGTGGTCGGGGTGGAACGGACCAAGATCGCGGTACGGGCCCATGAAGACAGCATTGCGCGTGCGGAGGGTGAGCGCCGGATGACCGCGCCACCGGGAGCGCAGCCGGGTCAGCCCGCCTCCCAGCTGGAGAAGGAACAGGCCGGGATCCGCCGTTGCGTGGAATCGGGGCGCAGCGAGACGCAGTGCCTGACGGAAGGAATCGGCAAGTCGTTCATGAACATGATCGGCGGCTTCCTTCCGCCAGGGCTCACCCCACCCGCGATTGTCGGTGTCCGCGTGGTGGGCACCTATCCGGGCCCGGGGAAGTTCGCTCTCTCGTTCTCCAATGAATCCGCCTCCCTTACGTGCGGCGATCTCGTCCCCCAGCTCCTCGAGTACACGACTACGATGACCGCTGGGGGCGTGCGCATCGCGTTCGACGGCGGCCCGTTGCCGTTCCCGTTCACCATGCGGGCGGACGGACGCCTCGCCGGTCCCGCCGAAGCGGACATTTCGGGACAGGTAATTACCGGATACCAGCAGGGCATCCGGACCTATTCCGATGGCCGGACCGAGCCGATCTCTCGCCCCATCTACGAACCGCGCACCCGCCACTGCGCGATCGGCACGCTCGCGGTCTCCTCACCGACCACCCAGCTCGCCTCCGCGAGCGCGCTGCCGGCTGCGACCCTCGATTTTGTGCTTGGCGGGGGCGACAAGAAGATCTGGGCTGCGAGCCCGACCGGGCTTCGCCTGAGCGGCGAGTATGGCAGCCAGGCCGCGCTGGACCTGGAGTTCCGCCCCGAGGGCGTGGTTGTGGGTTGCCGTCAGGCGGTGATCCTGCGCCAGTACCTCGTGCGACTCGAGGGATCGAAGGTCATGATCGACGTGCAGCACGGCGCGACGCCGTTCACGCTCATGCTCGGCTCCGATGGGAAGCTAACCGGATCCGGCACGGTAAAGGTGGATGGGCGGGCGATTACCGGATCGAGCCCCAATGGCGACTTCACCTACGCGCCCCGCTCGGCGAGTTGCGAACTCGGAGTACTGGCGGTTGCTGGGTGAGCGAATCCTATCGCCCCAGCGAATCCGCCACGGCTAGCAAGCGCTGAAACCTCGGATGGCTCCGCAACGGCTCGATCGAAGGATCGGCTCGGAGCCATCCGGGGGACACGTAATACGGCACCCGCAGCAGACCCTCGAGTTGCACGATCGCCTTGAGCGGCTCGCCCACCAGCTGATAGATCCGGGAGAGCGTGAGCCGGAGCCCGGGTCCCTGAAATCCATCGTTCCCCCGCATCGCCACCGCCTGCTCCCCTTCGCGCATCGCGTCGGCTTTCCGTCCGAGGAACGCCAGTGCCATGCCGAGCGCGCTGTGGTTGCTCGGCTCATCGGGGTTGTCCCGGACGCCGCGCTCCAGGCTCGGTAGCGCCGAGTCGGCGTAGGCCCGCACCAGGCGTGTATCGCCGCGCATGGAGGCGCCATACGCGAGCGTCACCCCCCATGCCCCGCGGTTGCCGGCGAACTGGCTCGGCTGGAGGTGGAGGACGAGCTGCCGCTGCTCCTCATCGAGCAGCTGGGCGCTGGCCCAGTCATACGCGAAGAACGCGAGTATCCCCGGTTCGTTGGCGTCTTTCGGAATGCTGCTCGCCACCGCCCTAGCCGCGGCCAGGTCTCCCTGGGACAGTCGCAGCCAGGCCTGGTAGAGCAAAACCCCCTGATCGGTGGGTGCCTGCGCCCGCGCCCGGTCCAACAGCTCAGAGGCTTCCTCGTACCGGTGGGTGTAGGTCAGCAGCCGGGCCAGCCGCCGGGTGTACAGGAGCGAGCGTGGATCGAGCGCGAGCCCCCGCCGCATGTGCGCCAGCGCGTCGTCCACCTTCCCGAGACCCTGCTCGGCAAGGCCGAGTGCCCCGAGCAGTTCTGCATGCGCCGGTACCAGCGCCAGGCCCTTGTTGTATTGCTGGATGGCGCCCGGGAAGTCGGCCCGCACCAGGCTGTAGTAGTTGCCCAGCGCCAGGTACGCTTCGGGGAGCTTGGGTGCCAGCCGAAGTGCCCGCTCCCCCGCGGAACGGGCGGCTTCGGCGATCTCCAGGGAAGCGTCGCCGTTGACATAGATGGAGGCCCGCACCATCGCGAGCCGGCTCCAGGCCCGCGCAAATGCCGAGTCGAGCGTCACCGCCGCTTCGTAGTGATCGGCCGCCTGGCGGAGCGACACCGACCCGCTCGACCCGAAGTAGCTCTGTTCTCCCCGGAGGAATTCGTCGTACGCCGCAAGGTTGCCGGTGGGCGCGGCGGCGGCCGTCGCCATGGCTGCGGCGGCCAGCTCTCCCTTGAGTGCCACCGCCACCTGGCCCGCAATGTCGGCCTGGACCTTGAACACGTCGTCGAGCGCCGCGTCGAAGGGGCGCTCCCACCGGCCGACGGTGGCGCCGCTGCGCACGACCTCGACCAGCTCCGGCCGCACCTGCACCTGGCTCTGCGCTCCCGTCTTCACCCATCGCACCGTGCCGGTCAGGAGGTAACGGACCCCGAGCTCCCGGGCCACGTCTTTGAGCGGCTTGGTGGTGCCGCGATACTGCGCCGAGGAAGCCCGGGCGATCACCTGAAAATCCGGCAGGCTCGACAGCTTGCCGCGCACCTCGTCGGTGATCCCGTCGGCGAAGTACGCGTCTCCCGAATCTCCCAGGTTCTCGAAGGGGAGCACCGCGAGGAGCACGGGCCCATCGGGGGGTGCGCTCGACTGGCGCTGCCGCCAGGCAAAGAGCACCCCGATTCCGAGGAGAAAACCGATGCCGAGCATGGCGAAGAGAGGCACCCGCCGTCGCCGCATCGGTTGCGGGGACGCGATCGTTCCGCCTCCTGGCGTCGTGATCTGAGCGGCGGCTGCTTCGAGCTCCCGGGAGAATTCCGCCACCGAGGGATACCGGTCTGCCTTCGAGCGCGCGATCGCCCCGGCTACGATCTTTTCGATGACCGGCGGCACACCCGGGCGGATGGAGCGGAGCGGGCGGGGCGCCTCAGTCAGCACCCGCGCCAGGATCACCTGCGCGGTGGGGCCACCGAAGGGAGGCTCTCCCGCCAGCATCTCGTAGAGCACGCAGCCCAGAGAGTAGAGATCGGAGCGGTGATCGAGCGCTTGATCGCCGATGGCCTGCTCCGGACTCATGTAGGCTGGTGTGCCGATGGCGAGCCCGGTCCCGGTCAGCGCGGCGTGCTCACCGGTGCCGGGTGCCAGCGCCCGTGCCACGCCGAAGTCGGCGACCAGCGCGTGGCCCCCGGAGAGCAGGATGTTCTCCGGCTTGATGTCGCGATGGATCAGGCCCTGGCGATGGGCGTACTCCAGGGCGTCGGCCACTTCGCGGGTGATCCGGATCGCCTCGGCCAGGGGAAGCTGGCGGTCCCGCGCCAGCCGTTCCCGCAACGACTCTCCGTCGATGTACGGCATGCTGAACCAGAGCAGCGTCGGCTCGCCGCCGGTGCCGGGCACGTCACCCGAATCATGAACCGGCAGGATGTGGGGATGCTGGAGCCGCGCGGCAAAGCGAACTTCTCTGACAAAGCGGTCGGTCCCGATGCTCAGCGCCAGCTCGGGGTGCAGCACCTTCAGGGCGACCAGCCGGTCGTGGCGGAGGTCCCGGGCCAGGTAGACCGCCGCCATGCCGCCCCGGCCGAGCTCGCGCTCGACCCGATAGCGGCCGGCCAGGCCTTCCTGAAGCATGCGCAGCACGTCGGTCATGAGGGGGAGATCCTCCGGGGAGTGAATCTAGCGACTCCGGCTTGCAACGTTTATCCGCCCGGCTGCATCTTACCCCTCACATGATGAGTACTCACCCGGTGAGGGAGAACCCATGCAACGTGAGAGTCTCGGCCTGGTGCAGGGGACCGTCGACGTCCTCATCCTCCGGGCCCTGGTCCGCGCCTCCATGCACGGCTACGCCATCTCCCAGTGGATCCGCGAGCGCAGCAGCGGCGCGCTGGCCGTCGAAGACGCCGCGCTCTATCAGGCCCTTCATCGCCTCGAGCGCAAGGGTTGGGTCGAGGCCGAGTGGGGCATTTCGGACAGCAACCGCCGGGTGAAGACCTATCAGCTCACCCCGGTGGGCCGGAAACAGCTCAAGAGCGACGTCGCCGAGCTGCGCCGCTACATGGTCGCGCTCTTTGCCGTGTTGGAACCGGCGTAGCACCCGATGGCTTCCTTCCGGCTGCCGTGGCGAACCCGGCCCCAGGTGACCTCCGACGTCGAGGAGGAGCTCCGTTATCACCTCGACCAGGTGGCCGCCCGGCTCCGCGCCGGCGGTATGTCCGAAGCCGAAGCCCTCGCCGAGGCGGAGCGCCAGTTCGGAGACCTCGAAGCCACCCGAAACTATTGCCGCGACGAGCTGTTGCGTCGCGAGCGGGAGAAACGTCGCATGACAATCCTCGACGAGCTCAGCCAGGACCTGCATTACGCCGTGCGCGCACTCCGGCGCTCGCCCGGCTTCACGCTGACGGCGCTGTTCACCCTTGCGCTGGGCATCGGGGCCAACACCGCCATCTTCAGCGTGGTCCGCGGCGTGCTGCTCGAGCCACTGCCGTTCGCCGCCGCCGCCCGGATCGTCCGGGTATGGCAGGTGAACCCCTCCACGGGCATGAACAAGGGCACGGTGTCGGAGCCCAACTTCAAGGACTGGCGGGCCCAGAGCCGCCTCAGCGAGGCGATGGGCGGTTACTTCTTTGCCGACGGGCTCACCGGCATGGACCTGACCGGGCAAGGCGAGCCGCAACACTTGAACGGCGCGCTAGTCACCCCCGGCTTCTTCGAGACGCTGGGGACAAGACCGCTGGTCGGCCGGGCGCTGCGTCCCGAAGACAACGTCCCGGGCAACGACCGCGTCGCGGTACTGAGCTACACCTTGTGGACCGGCCGCTTCGGCGCCGACCGCGCGATCGCAGGGAAAAGCATCAGGCTCAATGGGCAGCCTTTCGTGGTGGCCGGGGTGATGCCGGCGGGCTTTACCTATCCCGCGGACCGCAGCATCGACGTGTGGGTTCCTCTCTCGTTCTTCGGGCCCGAATCCATCGGACGGGAGCGCAGCAAGGGTTTCCTCGCTGTGATCGCGCGGCTCAAGCCCGGAGCCACTCCGAGCGGGCTGCACACTGAGCTCGCGGCGGTCGCGGCGCGGCTGGCGCGCGAGTACCCGGACAATCCGGGCTGGACCGAGGTCTCCGTCGCCCCCATTCGCGAGTCGATCGTGGGCGAGGTCAAGACCCCGCTGCTGGTCCTGCTGGTTGCGGTGGGCATGGTGCTGCTGATCGCCTGCGTCAACATCGCCAGCCTGCTGCTGGCACGGGCCACCGGGCGCCAGCGCGAGCTGGCCCTGCGCGCGGCCCTCGGCGCGGGGCGGGGCCGCATCGCCCGGCAGCTGCTCACGGAGAGCATGGCGCTGGCGCTGGCCGGAGGCGGGTTAGGAGTGCTGCTAGGCCTGCTCGGTGTACGCGCGCTCGCCGCGGCGGGTGGCGCCGAGCTGCCGCGCGCCGATTCGATCCGAGTGGACGAGTGGGTGCTGGCCTTCAGCCTGGGTCTCTCGCTGCTATCGGGACTCCTGTTCGGCGTGGTGCCCGTGCTGCGCGCGGCCGCCGGTGATCTTCAGAGCGGGCTCCGTGCCGGCGCGCGTGGCTCGGTGGGCAACACGAGCCAGAAGCTCCGCAGCGCGCTGGTGGTGGTGGAGGTGGCGCTCGCGGTGATCCTGGTGATCGGGGCGGG